>NZ_PSVQ01000086.1:0-609 GCF_002932395.1 Rathayibacter sp. AY1D9 | reverse complement strand
ACGAACGGAGTCGACGCGTCCCGGGTCGCGATGATCCTCGCGGTCCTCGAGCGGCAGGCGGGCATCCCCCTGCGGCGCTGCGACGTCTACGTGTCGACCGTCGGCGGCGTGAAGCTCATGGAGCCGGCGGCGGACCTGGCGATCGCGGTCGCCATCGCCTCCGCCCACGCCTACACGCCGCTGCGGCCCGGGATCGCCGCGTTCGGCGAGATCAGCCTCTCGGGAGACATCCGGCCCGCCTCCGGAGCGAAGCAGCGCGCCTCCGAAGCGACACGACTCGGGCACTCCTCGCACCTCGACTCCAGCGCCTTCACCCTCTCGAGCGCGATCACCCACGCGCTCGTCCCCGTTCCCGAGCGCATCCGTCCGGAGCGGGTGCCCACGCACTGACGGCTGCGTCCCCGGCACGCTGCACACGCACCCGTCCACCGCTCGGAGCCGCGGGTGCCTCCGTCCACCGCATCGTCGAGGATCGACACCGGAGGCGAACACGGGCTCCATGGGCACTGCCCGACCGCTCCCCGCGACCACCGCACATGTCCGCTCCGCCGCAGCCGCCCGTCGCAGCCTGCCCCTAGACGCCGCCCCCGCCGCGTCACGAACGGAGTC
>NZ_PSVQ01000085.1:0-631 GCF_002932395.1 Rathayibacter sp. AY1D9 | reverse complement strand
GCCGCCACCGACCCCGCCGTCGCCGCGGATCCGGCCAACGCCGGGATCCTGAAGCTGCTGCAGTCGCAGGACACCGCCGCGATCGGCTCCGCGCTCGACGGGGACACGTCGTTCCTGAACACCGCGGACCGCGCCCTGTCGGCCCCGTTCCTGACCGGGTTCAACGACGCGACCGTGACCGTGTTCCAGGTCGCGCTGGGCGTGGTCCTGCTGGCCTTCGTGCTCTCGTGGTTCCTCAAGACCCCGCCGCTGCGGGCGAAGTCAGCCATGCAGGAGGCGCACGACCTCGCGGCCGAGGACAGCGCGGAGGAGCTGCGCCGCACGGACCCGCAGCTGGCCGCGCGCGCCGGGGCCGACCTGGCCGCGGGCAGCATCGAGCCGGACGTCCGGACGGACTCGATCCGCACCGCTCCCCCCCGCGACGGGCACGGCGCCCACCGGGCCTGATCGGGAAGCGCCGGCCGACCGCGCCTGCGCTCCGCTGCTCTCCTCCGAGGCGCCGCCTCCGCCGCCCGGACACCGCCCTCACCGCGGTGTCCGGCCGGGGAGGCGGCGCCTCGCGGTCGTCCGGAGTGCGGTGTCCCGCGTTCCGGGGCGAGAGAGCGCTCCACCGGGCTCTAGGATGGTCGGA
>NZ_PSVQ01000084.1:0-665 GCF_002932395.1 Rathayibacter sp. AY1D9 | reverse complement strand
TTATGTCTTGGGCTTCACGCATGCTACAATGGCCGGTACAAAGGGCTGCGATACCGTAAGGTGGAGCGAATCCCAAAAAGCCGGTCTCAGTTCGGATTGAGGTCTGCAACTCGACCTCATGAAGTCGGAGTCGCTAGTAATCGCAGATCAGCAACGCTGCGGTGAATACGTTCCCGGGCCTTGTACACACCGCCCGTCAAGTCATGAAAGTCGGTAACACCCGAAGCCAGTGGCCTAACCGCAAGGAGGGAGCTGTCGAAGGTGGGATCGGTGATTAGGACTAAGTCGTAACAAGGTAGCCGTACCGGAAGGTGCGGCTGGATCACCTCCTTTCTAAGGAGCATCTGGACACCGCAGGGTGTTCCAGGCGCCAGATCAAAGCGAATGTCTTTGCTGGTAGCTCATGGGTGGAACATTGAACTAGGTGCTCGGTGAGATCGTCTCGCGTCAGTACAGCCTTCGGGTTGGGAACGCGTCGGGGCGGTGGAGTCGGGTACATGCACGCTGTTGGGTCCTGAGGGACCGGGCCGGCTGCCTTCGGGTGGCGGGGTCGACTCTCCGGATCCTTTTCTCACGCCTGGGTGTGTGGGAGAGGGATACCGCCCGTATTTTGAGAACTACACAGTGGACGCGAGCATCTTAGATTCACGGCTTCGGTCGTGGAT
>NZ_PSVQ01000083.1:0-685 GCF_002932395.1 Rathayibacter sp. AY1D9 | reverse complement strand
ACGACGAGCTGCTCCGGATCGAGGACGGGGGCCTGGAGCCCGACAGTGCCCAGCACGCGGCCGCGGAGCGCGGTCCCGTGCTCGGCCCAGCCGAGCGGCGACTGCCCGGGGCCGCCGAGCGGCGACGTGACCGGGGCGAGCGCCACGGAGTAGGTGCGCTCCGGGTCCAGGCCCGGGAGCGTGATCCGTCCGGGCGGGTAGGTCTCGCCGGTGCGCAGCTGGGTGAAGGTGAAGAGGGCGGCGGAGCGGTCGGCGGCGACGACTCCGGAGAGCGAGGCGGCGTCGTCGGCGAGGTCGGCGCGCACGACCGTCCCGGTGTGCAGCAGCGCCCGGTGCTCGCGGTGGAAGGCGACCCAGGCGGTCAGCTCCTCCTCGACGGCGGGGGCGAGATCCGAGACGTCCCACTCGATGCCGAGGTGGCCGGGCAGCGCGGTGCCGGCGCGGAAGGCGAGCGAGTGGGTGCGCTGCGTCGAGTGCGACCGCGGCCCTCCGATGTGCTGCCCCATCAGCTCGGGCGGCACCACCAGCTGGGTGAAGGGCTGGATGGTCTGCCGCTCGAGCGGGTCGATGCAGTCGCTCGTCCAGATGCGATCGGTGCGGGCGAGGATCCCGAGGTCGACGCGGGCGCCCCCGGAGGCGCACGACTCGATCTCGACGCCGGGGTGCCGGGAGCGCAGCTCGTCGA
>NZ_PSVQ01000082.1:0-761 GCF_002932395.1 Rathayibacter sp. AY1D9 | reverse complement strand
GTGTTTCTTGCCGGAGGTAGAGCTACTGGATGGCCGATGGGGCCCAAAAGCTTACTGACGTCAGCCAAACTCCGAATGCCGGTAAGTGAGAGCGCAGCAGTGAGACTGTGGGGGATAAGCTTCATAGTCGAGAGGGAAACAACCCAGACCACCAACTAAGGTCCCTAAGCGCGTGCTAAGTGGGAAAGGATGTGGAGTTGCACAGACAACCAGGAGGTTGGCTTAGAAGCAGCCACCCTTGAAAGAGTGCGTAATAGCTCACTGGTCAAGTGATTCCGCGCCGACAATGTAACGGGGCTCAAGCACGCCACCGAAGTTGTGGCATTGACATTAGTGGTAGGCCTTCGTGGTCCAGCCGTGTTGATGGGTAGGAGAGCGTCGTGTGGCGAGTGAAGCGGCGGTGTGAACCAGCCGTGGATGCCACACGAGTGAGAATGCAGGCATGAGTAGCGAAAGACGGGTGAGAAACCCGTCCTCCGGAAGACCAAGGGTTCCAGGGTCAAGCTAATCTTCCCTGGGTAAGTCGGGACCTAAGGCGAGGCCGACAGGCGTAGTCGATGGACAACGGGTTGATATTCCCGTACCGGCGAAGAACCGCCCAAGACAATCCAGTAGTGCTAAGTATCTGAATCCCTTTGATGGATCCCTTCGGGGTGAAGCGTTGGGCCTAGCGTACGACCCCGTGCTGGTGCGTTTAGCGTATTAACAGGTGTGACGCAGGAAGGTAGCCGAGCCGGGCGATGGTTGTCCCGGTCTAAGGA
>NZ_PSVQ01000010.1:0-82392 GCF_002932395.1 Rathayibacter sp. AY1D9 | reverse complement strand
GTTCCTCCCCCTCCCACCCCGGAGCCGCCGACGGCGGTCCCGACACGACCCAGAAGGGCTCCTAGTCCGTGCCAACGACACGCCTCAGCACCGAACCCACCGCCGTCCTCGTCCTCGAGGACGGACGACGATTCCGGGGACAGGCCTACGGCGCCCGAGGCCGCACCCTGGGCGAGATCGTCTTCGCCACCGGCATGACCGGCTACCAGGAGACGCTGACCGACCCGAGCTACGCCGGCCAGATCGTCGTGCAGACCGCGCCCCACATCGGCAACACCGGGACCAACGACGAGGACATGGAGTCTCGCCGCATCTGGGTCGCCGGCTACGTCGTCCGCGACCCCTCCCGCGTCGTCTCCAACTTCCGCGCGCAGCGCTCCCTCGGCGACGACCTGGAGACCGACGGCATCGTCGGGATCTCCGGCGTCGACACCCGGGCGATCACCCGCCACATCCGCTCGGCCGGCTCGATGCGCGCCGGCGTGTTCTCCGGCGAGGACCTCGCCCTCCCCGAGGAGGAGCAGCTCGCGCTGGTCCTCGGCGGCCGGCAGATGCAGGGGCTCAACCTCTCCTCCTCGGTCTCGACCGACGAGCAGTACACGGTGCCCGCCCGCGGCGAGCGCGTCGGCTCGGTCGCGGTCATCGACCTGGGGGTGAAGACCTCGACGGTCAACTACCTCGCGGAGCGCGGCTTCGACGTCCACGTGCTGCCCGAGTCGGTGACCGCCGAGCAGGTGCTCGCGCTCGACCCGTCCGCGCTCTTCTTCTCCAACGGCCCCGGCGACCCCGAGGCCTCGGACCGCCACGTCGAGCTGCTGCGCACCACCCTGCGCGCCGACCTGCCGTTCTTCGGCATCTGCTTCGGCAACCAGCTGCTGGGGCGCGCTCTCGGCTTCGGCACCTACAAGCTCCCGTTCGGCCACCGCGGGATCAACCAGCCCGTGCTCGACAAGCTCACCGGCCGCGTGGAGATCACCTCGCAGAACCACGGGTTCGCCGTGGACGCGCCGATCGAGGGCGAGCTGGACTCGCCCGAGGGCTTCGGCCGCGTCGAGGTCAGCCACTACTCCCTCAACGACTCGGTCGTGGAGGGCCTGCGCTGCCTCGACATCCCCGCCTTCTCTGTGCAGTACCACCCGGAGGCGGCGGCCGGCCCGCACGACTCCAACCACCTCTTCGACCGCTTCCGCGAGATGGTCGTGCAGCGCACGGCCGGGCGCGGGGCCTCGGAGCCCACCGACATCCCCACGACCAGCAGCATCGGAGAGCAGAAGTAATGCCGCGCAGGGAAGACATCCAGAGCGTCCTGGTCATCGGCTCCGGCCCGATCGTCATCGGACAGGCCGTCGAGTTCGACTACTCCGGCACCCAGGCCTGCCGCGTGCTGCGCGCCGAGGGGGTGCGCGTGATCCTCGTCAACTCCAACCCGGCGACGATCATGACCGATCCCGACTTCGCCGACGCCACCTACGTGGAGCCGATCACGCCCAAGGCGATCGAGGCGATCATCGCCAAGGAGAAGCCGGACGCGATCCTGCCGACCCTCGGCGGGCAGACGGCCCTGAACGCGGCCATCCAGCTGCACGACCTCGGGATCCTCGAGAAGTACGGCGTCGAGCTCATCGGCGCGAGCTTCGAGGCGATCAACCGCGGCGAGGACCGCCAGATCTTCAAGCAGCTGGTGCTGGACGCGGGCGCCGACGTCGCGAAGTCCTACATCGCGCACACCGTCGACGAGGCGATCGAGTACGCCGAGGACCTGGGCTACCCCCTCGTCATCCGCCCGTCGTTCACCATGGGCGGCCTGGGCTCCGGCTTCGCCTACACCCGCGAGGAGCTGGTGCGGATGGTCGGCGACGGCCTGCACCAGAGCCCCACCACCGAGGTTCTCCTGGAGGAGTCGATCCTCGGCTGGAAGGAGTACGAGCTCGAGCTCATGCGCGACACGGCCGACAACACGGTCGTCGTCTGCTCGATCGAGAACGTCGACCCCGTCGGCGTGCACACGGGCGACTCGATCACCGTCGCACCGGCGCTGACCCTCACCGACCGCGAGTACCAGAAGCTGCGCGACATCGGCATCCGGATCATCCGCGACGTGGGCGTGGACACCGGCGGCTGCAACATCCAGTTCGCGATCGACCCGGCGGACGGCCGGATCATCGTGATCGAGATGAACCCGCGCGTCTCCCGCTCCTCCGCCCTCGCCTCCAAGGCGACCGGCTTCCCGATCGCCAAGATCGCCGCGAAGCTCGCCATCGGCTACCGCCTGGACGAGATCCCGAACGACATCACCAAGGTGACGCCGGCGAGCTTCGAGCCGACGCTGGACTACGTGGTCGTGAAGGTCCCGCGGTTCGCGTTCGAGAAGTTCCCGGCCGCCGACAAGACGCTGACCACGACCATGAAGTCGGTGGGCGAGGCGATGGCGATCGGCCGCAACTACGCGCAGGCGCTGCAGAAGGCGCTCCGCTCGCTCGAGAAGCGCGGCTCGTCGTTCCACTGGGGCGCGCAGGAGCGCTCGGTCGAGGAGCTCCTCGAGATCGCGAGGACCCCGACCGACGGCCGCATCGTCACCGTGCAGCAGGCGCTGCGCCTGGGAGCCACGGTCGAGCAGGCGTTCGAGTCCACGAAGATCGACCCCTGGTTCCTCGACCAGATCGTGCTGATCAACGAGATCGCCGACCTGGTGCGCGAGCACGACGGCCTCGACGCCGGACTCCTCCGCCTGGCGAAGGACCACGGCTTCTCGGACGCGCAGATCGCCGAGCTCCGCGGGCTCGACGAGGCGGAGGTCCGCCGCACCCGCTACGCGCTGGACGTGCGCCCGGTCTACAAGACCGTCGACACCTGCGCGGGCGAGTTCCCGGCGCTGACGCCGTACCACTACTCCTCGTACGACGAGGAGACGGAGGTCGTCGCCGCCGACCGCCGCAAGGTCGTCATCCTGGGCTCCGGCCCCAACCGCATCGGCCAGGGGGTCGAGTTCGACTACTCCTGCGTGCACGCCTCGTTCGCGCTCTCGGACGCGGGCTTCGAGACGATCATGATCAACTGCAACCCCGAGACGGTCTCGACCGACTACGACACCTCGGACCGCCTCTACTTCGAGCCGCTGACTCTCGAGGACGTGCTCGAGGTCATCCACGCGGAGTCGCAGTCCGGCGAGCTCGTCGGCGTCGTCGTGCAGCTGGGCGGCCAGACGGCGCTCGGGCTCGCCGCGGGCCTCGAGGCGGCCGGCGTGCCCATCCTCGGCACCACCCCAGCGAACATCGACCTCGCGGAGGAGCGCGGCGCGTTCTCGCGGATCCTCGACGAGGCGGGGCTTCTCGCTCCGCGCAACGGCATCGCGACCGACCTCGACGGCGCCCGTGAGGTCGCGGTGGAGATCGGCTACCCGGTCCTCGTCCGTCCGTCGTTCGTCCTCGGCGGGCGCGGCATGGAGATCGTCTACGGCACGCCCCAGCTCGAGGACTACTTCGAGCGGATGGCCGGCGAGGGGATCATCGACGAGGCGCACCCGCTGCTGGTGGACCGCTTCCTCGACGACGCGATCGAGATCGACGTCGACGCGCTCTTCGACGGCGAGCAGCTCTACATCGGAGGAGTGATGGAGCACATCGAGGAGGCCGGCATCCACTCCGGCGACTCGGCGTGCACGCTCCCGCCGGTGACGCTCGGCCGCCGGCAGATCGACCAGGTGCGGGAGGCGACCCTCGCGATCGCGCAGGGCGTCGGCGTCCGGGGACTGCTGAACGTCCAGTTCGCGATCGGCCAGGGCGTGCTCTACGTGCTCGAGGCGAACCCCCGGGCCTCGCGCACCGTGCCGTTCGTGTCGAAGGCGCTGGGGATCCCGCTCGCGAAGGCCGCGTCGCGCCTGATGGTGGGCGAGACCATCGCCGCGCTGAAGGCCGAGGGCCTGCTGCCCGAGCGCGACGGCTCCGACGTCCCGATGGACTCTCCCATCGCGGTGAAGGAGGCGGTCCTGCCGTTCAAGCGCTTCCGCACCAAGGAGGGCCAGATCGTCGACTCGCTGCTCGGGCCCGAGATGCGCTCCACCGGCGAGGTCATGGGTATCGACCGCGACTTCCCGCGCGCCTTCGCGAAGAGCCAGGACGCCGCCTACGGCGGCATGCCGGCGAGCGGGACCGTCTTCATCTCGGTCGCCGACCGCGACAAGCGCTCGATCGTCCTGCCCGCGCTGCGCCTGCGCCAGCTCGGCTTCGACATCCTCGCGACCGAGGGCACGGCCGAGGTGCTGAACCGCAACGGGATCCAGGCCCGCGTGGTCCGCAAGTACAGCGAGACCGCCGAGGGCGACGCGCCCTCCATCGTCGAGCTGATCGCCCGCGACGAGGTCGACGTGGTGATCAACACGCCCAGCGGAGGAGCGACCCGCGCCGACGGCTACGAGATCCGCGCCGCCGCGGTCGCCGCGGACAAGCCGCTGTTCACCACGATCGCCCAGCTCGCGGCCGCGGTCGCCTCGCTCGACGCGGCGAACGAGCCCTTCGAGGTGACGAGCCTGCAGGACTACGCCCTGCGCCGCGCGGAGCGCACCGCGTGAGCGGCGGCGCGGCGGGCACCGCCTCCTTCGGCTCGCGCCTCGAGGCGGCGTTCGCCGCGCACGGCCGGCTCTGCGTCGGGATCGACCCGCACGCGTACCTGCTCGACGCGTGGGGCCTCGCCGACGACGCGGCCGGGCTCGAGAGCTTCGGCCGAACGGTCGTCGAGGCGGCGGCCGGCCGTGCGGGCGTGGTGAAGCCGCAGATCGCGTTCTTCGAGCGGCACGGCTCGGCGGGCTACGCCGCGCTCGAGCGCGTGCTCGCCGACGCCCGCGAGGCCGGACTGCTGGTGATCGCCGACGTCAAGCGCGGCGACATCGGCACGAGCGTCGCCGCCTACGCCGAGGCGTGGCTCCGGCCCGGCTCGCCGCTCGAGGCGGACGCCATGACCGCGGCGGCCTACCAGGGGCTCGGCTCCCTCGAGGGGATGCTGACCCTCGCCGAGGAGGCGGGCAAGGGCGTGTTCGTCCTCGCAGCCACCTCCAACCCCGAGGCCCGCCCCGTGCAGCGCGCCCTCGTGCAGGACGGCGGCCGGGCGGGATCCACCGTGGCACGCGCGGTCGTGGCGGACGTGGCATCCTGGAACGACGCTCACGCTCGCGCGTCGATCGGCTCGGTCGGCGTGGTGCTCGGCGCCACTGTCGCCCTGGGCGACTTCGGCATCGGCATCGACGAGCCGCTGCACCCCGCACTTCCGGTGCTCGCGCCCGGCTTCGGCCACCAGGGCGCAGCCGTCGCGGACGCGCAGCGGCTGTTCGGCGCGCTGAGCGCCGCCACCATCGTCAGCGAGTCGCGCAGCGTGCTCGGCGCCGGCCCCTCGGGGATCGCGGCCGAGATCACCCGCCGCGCGACCGACATCCAGGAGACCCTTGTCCGCTGAAACCGTCAGCCCCGATCCCGGCGCCTCCTCGCGCCCGGAGGCCGTGCGCCGTCCCTCGCCGCCCGAGGTCGACCGGCGCGCCGCCTCCGAGGCCGCGATCGCGGCGCGCCGTGCCCGCGCCGCCGTCAAGAAGGCCGTCGCCGCCGGACGCCGCCCCGCGACCGCCGTGCTCGCGGCGGCCCAGGCCGAGCCGCTCGGAGTCGAGGGGCGGATGCGCGTCAGCGAGCTGCTCCGCGCCGTGCCCGCACTCGGCGTGGTGAAGACGCCCCGGGTGATGGACCAGCTGCGGATCGCCGAGTCGAAGCGCCTCGGCGGGCTCGGCCGGCGCCAGGTCGAGGGCCTGGCGTCGTTCCTCGAGGAGCGGGAGTCGCGGCAGCGCCGCCCCGGCCGCAACCGCCTGCTCGTCCTCGCCGGTCCGACCGCGGTCGGCAAGGGCACCGTGTCGACCTACATCCGCGAGAACTACCCGGACGTCCTGCTCTCGGTCTCGGCCACCACCCGGGCCCCGCGTCCGGGCGAGGTGGACGGCGTCAGCTACTACTTCGTCGACGACGCCGAGTTCGACCGGATGGTCGCGGCGGGGGAGTTCCTCGAGTACGCCGTCGTCCACAACGCTCACCGCTACGGCACGCCCCGCGGCCCCATCGACGCCGCGCTGGAGCAGGGCCGGCAGGTGATGCTCGAGATCGACATCCAGGGTGCCCGCCAGGTGCGCGAGCGGATGCCGGACGCGCGGCTGGTCTTCCTCCTGCCGCCGAGCTGGGACGAGCTGGTCCGCCGGCTGGTCGGCCGCGGCACCGAGAGCGCGGAGGAGCAGGAGCGCCGTCTGGCCACCGCGAAGGTGGAGCTGGCCGCGCAGGACGAGTTCGATTTCGCCGTCGTCAACAGCACCGTGCCCGAAGCGGCCCGCGAGGTCGTAGAATTGATGTCGCCTCGTGCCGACGGCGCGCCCGCTGACCCGGGCCGCTGACACCGGGCCACCGACCACCTCCGGGCCGACGCCCCGGGTCCCACCGGGCACACGCCCCTCGGAGCCCGCGCGCCGTGTTGCTCCGGAGCCGCAGATCGGCGCTGATGCGCCTGCAAGGAGACACCCATGGCCAACAACCTCGGCATCATCGACCCGCCCATCGACGAGCTCCTCTCGAAGGTCGACTCCAAGTACGCGCTGGTGATCTTCGCCTCCAAGCGCGCCCGCCAGATCAACGACTACTACGCCGACCTCCACGAGGGCAGCCTGTTCGACAACGTCGGCCCGCTGGTCGACTCCACCATCGACGACAAGCCCCTCTCGGTCGCACTGCACGAGATCAACGAGGACAAGCTCGTCGCCAAGCCCCTCGCCGAGTAGTCCCCTCCGGGTGGGCTCCTCTCTCGAGGCCGGCCGACGGCTCAACGTCGTCGTCGGCATCACCGGCGGCATCGCCGCGTACAAGGCCGTCGGAGTCGTCCGCGCGCTGGTCCTCGCGGGGCACGACGTGCACGTCGTCGCGACCGAGGCCGCGCTGCGCTTCGTCGGGAAGCCCACCCTCGAGGCCATCTCGCGGAACCCGGTGCACACCGAGCTCTACGAGGGCGTCGCCGAGGTCCGGCACGTGGCCATCGGCCAGGCCGCCGACCTCATCGTGATCGCGCCCGCGACGGCGCACACGCTCGCCAAACTCGCCGCCGGCCTCGCCGACGACCTGCTCGGCAACACGGTGCTCGCGAGCACCGCCCCGCTCGTGGTCGCCCCCGCGATGCACACCGAGATGTGGGCGAACGCCGCCACCGTCGCGAACACGGCGGTGCTCCGCTCCCGCGGCGTGCACGTCGTCGGACCCGCGGTCGGCCGCCTCACCGGCGCCGACTCGGGCCCCGGCCGCATGGAGGAGCCCGAGACGATCGTGGCGGAGGCCCTCGCCGTCCACGCCCGCTCCGCCTCCGCCTGCCGCGACCTCGCGGGCGTGCGCGTCCTCGTGACCGCCGGCGGAACCCGCGAGCCCCTCGACCCGGTGCGCTTCGTCGGCAACCGCTCCAGCGGCAGGCAGGGCGTCGCGCTCGCGCTGGCCGCTGCGGCCCGGGGCGCGGAGGTCACCCTCCTCGCCGCGAACCTCGACGTGCCGGCGCCGGAGGGCGTCACGGTCCTCCCGGTGGGCACCGCGCTCGAGCTGCGCGAGGCCGCCCTCGCCTCGGCCACCGGCGCGGACGTCGTGATCATGGCCGCGGCCGTCGCCGACTACCGGCCCGCCGCGGTCGCCGACGCGAAGATCAAGAAGGAGCAGCAGGGCGACCGTCTCGTCCTCGAGCTCGTCAAGAACCCGGACGTCCTCGCCGAGATCTCCGCCTCCCGGCGGGAGGGGCAGATCGTCGTCGGCTTCGCCGCGGAGACCGAGCCGGACCGGGACGCGATGCTCGCCCTCGGCCGCGCCAAGATCGCCCGGAAGGGCTGCGACCTGCTCGTCCTCAACAGGGTGGGCTGGGCCGAGGGTTTCCAGAGCGACAGCAACGCCGTCGTGGTCCTCGATCGGGCCGGCGATATAGTTGGCGAGGCCTCGGGCAGCAAGGCGGAGGTGGCCGATCGCGTCCTCGACGCGGTCGTGCGCTAGCCCCGCCGGTCCGCCCGCCCAGGCGCCGATCGCCTGCCGCCCGGCATCGCGCCCGCCAGGCCACTCCCGGTACGAACGACCCCGGTCCGCACGAGCCGGGACGAGAAGAGAAGCATGACCTCCGGTCCCCTCCGCCTGTTCACCTCCGAGTCCGTCACCGAGGGCCACCCGGACAAGATCTGCGACCAGATCTCGGACCGCATCCTCGACGCCCTGCTCCGCGAGGACCCGCACAGCCGGGTCGCCGTCGAGACGCTGGTCACGACGGGGCTCGTGCACGTCGCGGGCGAGGTCTCCACGAGCGGCTACGTCGAGATCCCCAAGATCGTGCGCGACACGATCGTCGAGATCGGCTACGACTCCTCGGAGAAGGGCTTCGACGGCCGCTCCTGCGGCGTCTCGGTCTCGATCGGCCAGCAGTCGCCCGAGATCGCGGCGGGCGTCGACACGGCGCTCGAGGTCCGCTCCTCCGAGGCGGGCGAGGACGCCTTCGACCGCCAGGGCGCGGGCGACCAGGGCCTGATGTTCGGCTTCGCGACCGACGAGACCCCCGAGTACATGCCGCTGCCGAGCTGGCTCTCGCACCGCCTCGCCGAGCGCCTGGCCGCCGTCCGCAAGTCGGGCGAGCTCGACTACCTCCGACCCGACGGCAAGACCCAGGTCACCATCGGCTACGACGGCACGACGCCGTCCACCATCGACACCGTCGTCCTGTCCACCCAGCACGCAGAGCACGTCAGCACCGAGACGATCCACGCGGACATCGCGGCGCACGTCATCCGCCCCGTCCTCGAGACGGTCGACCTCGACTCCTCCGCCGTGCGCCTGCTGATCAACCCGACGGGCCGCTTCGAGATCGGCGGCCCTCAGGGCGACGCCGGGCTCACCGGCCGCAAGATCATCGTCGACACCTACGGCGGAGCGTCCCGCCACGGCGGCGGCGCGTTCTCGGGCAAGGACCCGTCGAAGGTGGACCGCTCGGCCGCCTACGCCATGCGGTGGGTCGCCAAGAACGCGGTCGCCGCGGGGCTCGCCTCGCGGCTGGAGGTGCAGGTCGCCTACGCCATCGGCAAGGCGGCCCCGGTCGGCCTCTACGTCGAGACCTTCGGCACCGGCACCGTCTCCGACGAGACGATCACCGAGGCGATCCGCTCGGTCTTCGACCTGCGCCCGGCCGCGATCATCCACGCACTCGACCTGCTCCGCCCGATCTACGCGCAGACCGCGGCTTACGGCCACTTCGGCCGGGAGCTCCCCGACTTCACCTGGGAGCGCCTCGACCGGGTCGACGACCTGCGCTCCGCCGCGGGCCTCTCGTAGCGGGCGCGGCGGCGATGGCGACGAGCGGAGCCGTCGCGCGCGTGCTCCTGGACTCGCCCCTCCCGCAGCTCGACCGGCTCCTGGACTACGCGGTGCCGGAGGCGCTGCGCGGCGAGGTGGTCCCCGGCGTGCGCGTGCGGGTGCCGTTGCGGACCGGAGGCCGGATCGCCGACGCGTTCGTCGTCGAGACGGGGGAGGGGACCGAGCACGCCGGAGCGCTCAGCGGCATCGAGGAGCTGGTCTCGCCGCTCGTCGTGCTGACCCCGGAGGTCTGGGCCCTCGCCCGCCGGGTGGCCGACCGCGCCTCCGGAGGCGCGAGCGACGTGCTGCGCCTGGCCGTGCCGCGCCGCCACGTCCGCGTCGAGAAGGCGCGACTCGCCGCGGGTCCCGCTCCTGCGGCGCCCGCGGTCGAGGCGGGCGGCGTGACGGGCTACCCCGACGCCTCCTTCGCGGGACTCGCCGAGGGGGCCCGGCTGGCGGTCGGCGCCGTGCCCGTTCCGGTGAGGCTCGACTCGGGCGCGTGGGTCGGTGGCTGGGCCGTCACGCTCGCCGAGCTCGCCCGGGACACGCTCGCCGCGGGCCGCGACGCGATCCTGGCCGTCCCCGACTACCGCGACCAGGAGCAGCTGGAGCTCGCTCTCGCCGCCCTCGTCCCCGCGGAGGCGGTGGTGCGCCTCGATGCGCGGCAGAAGGGCGCCGAGCGCTACTCCGCCTTCGTCCGCTGCCTCGATCCCGGGCCGCGGGTCGTCGTCGGCAACCGCTCCGTCCTCTACGCGCCCTCCTCCGCCCTCGGCCTGATCGCGCTCTGGGACGACGGCGATCCGCTCTTCGCCGAGCCGCTCGCGCCCTACGCGCACGCCCGCGACGTCGCCCTGGTGCGGCAGGAGCAGAGCGGCGCCGGCCTCGTCCTGCTCGGCAACACGCGCACGGTCGAGGTCGAGCGGCTCGTCGAGATCGGCTTCGCGACCGAGGTGGAGCCGCGGCCGAGCCGCCGCCCGCACGTCGTGCCGACCGCCCAGCAGTGGGCGGCCGACGAGCACGACGCGGCAGCGCGCATCCCCTCCTCCGCCTGGCGGGAGGCGCGGAAGGCCCTCGACTCCGGTCCCGTGCTCGTCCAGGTCGCGCGCCCCGGCTACGCGCCGGTGGTCGCCTGCGCCCGTTGCCGGACCGTCGCACGCTGCAACCGCTGCCAGGGTCCGCTCGGCGTGCACTCCGAGGGCGGGCGGCCGAGCTGCGGCTGGTGCGGCCTGATCGCGGCCGACTGGACCTGCTCCGTCTGCGAGGCGACGGCTCTGCGCCTCGTCTCCCTCGGCGCGGGCCGCACCGCGGAGGAGCTCGGACGCGCCTTCCCGGGTGCCAAGGTGATCGTCGCCGACGGGCAGCGCCCCGTGCTCACCCTCCCCGACGAGCCCGCGCTCGTCGTGGCCACGCGCGGGGCGGAGCCGCGGGCCGACGGCGGCTACCACGCCGTCCTGCTGCTGGACGGCGAGCGGATGCTGGCCCGCGAGAGCCTGCGGGTCGCCGACGACGCGCTCCGCACCTGGTCGAACGCCGCGGCGCTGGCCCGCCCGGGCGCGCCGGTCCTCCTGGTCGGGGTCGGCGGCCGGCTCGCGACCGCCCTGGCGACCTGGCGGCAGGCCGAGTACCTCCGGGCCGAGCTCCAGGAGCGGCGCGCTCTGCGCTTCCCGCCCGCGGTGCGCCTGGCCACGGTGAGCGGCGACGCGCACGCGGTGGAGGAGGCGCTCGACGCGCTCGACGAGGACGACCGGCACGAGGTCCTCGGTCCTGTCGGGCTCGAGGACGGCTCCGTCCGGGCGATCGTCCGGTTCGACTACGCTCGCGGTGCGGATGTGGCCGCGCGCCTCCGCTCCGCCGTGATCCGCAACGCCACGCGCCGTCGTCGCCCGCCGACCACGCCCGGCCGCTTCCGGCCGGCCCCCCGGCTCCGGGTCCGTCTCGACGACCCCGACATCCTCTGACTCCCCAGGAGACCCCCGTGCGCCTCGTCTTCGCCGGCACGCCCGCCGCCGCCGTTCCGACCCTCCGCGACCTCGCCGCCTCCGCGCACGAGGTCGTGGCCGTGGTCACCCGGGAGGACGCCCCGGTGGGACGCAAGCGCGTGCTCACCCCCTCGCCGGTCGCCGTCGTGGCCGAGGAGCTGGGGATCCCGGTGATCCGGGCGAACCGCCTCGACGAGGACGTGACCGACCGGATCGCGGAGCTCGCCCCCGACCTCGGCGTGATCGTGGCCTACGGCGGCCTCGTCCGGCAGCGCCTGCTGGCGGTGCCGCGCCTGGGCTGGATCAACCTGCACTTCTCCCTGCTGCCGCGCTGGCGCGGGGCGGCTCCCGTCCAGCGGGCGCTGATGGCGGGCGACACGCGGATCGGCGCGAGCGTCTTCCAGCTGGTCGCCGAGCTCGACGCCGGTGACGTGTACGCCGAGCTCGCCGTCGACGCGGGGGAGCACACCGCGGGCGAGCTGCTGACGGAGCTGGCCGCGAGCGGCGCCGGCCTCACCCTCGGCGTGGTCGGCGCGCTGGAGGAGGGCACGGCCGTCGCGACTCCGCAGGCCGGAGAGGCGACCCCCGCTCCCAAGCTCGACGCCGCCGACGGCCGGATCGACTGGAGCCTCCCGACCGCGCGGGTCCTCGCGCTCGTGCGCGGAACGACTCCCGAGCCCGGAGCCTCGACCGCAGTGGGGGACGCGCGCCTCAAGGTGCTCGCGGTCCGCGCGGCCGAGGGGGACCTCGCTCCCGGCGTCGTCCGCCTCGACTCGGGGCGCGCCCTCGTCGGCACCGCGGACGGAGCGGTCGAGCTGGTCACCGTCCAGCCCGCCGGCAGGACCCCGATGGCCGGCGCCGCCTGGGCCCGCGGCCTGCGCGAGAGCACGGTGCTCGCATGAGCGCCCGTCGCGAGGCCGCTCCCGCCCGCCGGGTCGCCTACGACGTCCTGCTCGCGGTGAGCGGGTCGGACGCCTACGCCAACCTGGTCCTGCCCGCGCGGATCAGCGCCGCCGGCCTCTCGCCCGCCGACGCGGGACTGGCCACCGAGCTCTGCTACGGCACTCTGCGGATGTCCGGCTACTACGACCGCGTGATCGCCCTCGCGGCCGGCCGGTCCGTCGAGAGCATCGATGCGCCCGTGCTCGACGCGCTGCGCCTGGGCGTGCACCAGCTGCTCGCGACCCGCGTGGCCCCGCACGCCGCGGTGAACGAGAGCGTCGCGCTCGTCGCGGCCGGCTCCTCGCGGGGAGCGGTGGCCTTCGCCAACGCCGTGCTGCGCGCGGTCTCGCGCTCGAGCGCCGGCGAGTGGCGCGAGCGGGTCTCCGCGGCCGCGGTCTCCGGGGACGACCGGATCGCCGCGCTGAGCTCCCACCCCGTGTGGATCGTGCGCGCCCTGCGACGGGCGCTGGCGGCGGAGGGGGCGGCCGACGAGCTCGACGCGCTGCTCGCCGCCGACAACGCGGCTCCGCGGGTGAACCTGGTGGCTCTGCCGGGCCTGGCGTCTCCCGGCGAGATCGCCGACGCCGAATCCGACCGGTTCTCGCCGGTCGGCATGACCAGCACCGGCGGCGACCCGGAGGCGTTCCCCGCGGTGCACGAGGGCCGCGTGCGCGTGCAGGACGAGGGCTCCCAGCTCGCCGCTCTGGCGCTCTCCCGAGCACGGCCGGTCCGCCCGGGCGAGCGCTGGCTCGACCTGTGCGCGGGACCCGGCGGCAAGGCGGCGCTGCTCGCGGCGGAGGCGCGCGCAGGAGGGGCGGCGCTGCTCGCCAACGAGGTGGTTCCGGGCCGCGCGGGCCTGGTGCGGCAGGCGCTGGCCGCCGTCGATCCGTCGGTCGAGGTGCGCACCGGCGACGGGCGCGACCTGGGCGACGAGCAGCCGGGATCGTTCGACCGCATCCTCCTCGACGCGCCGTGCACCGGTCTCGGTGCGCTGCGGCGGCGGCCGGAGGCGCGCTGGCGCAAGTCCGCGGCCGACGTGGAGCCGCTGGCCGCCCTCCAGGGCGAGCTGCTCGACTCCGCGGTGAGGGCTCTCGCTCCCGACGGGCTGCTGGCCTACGTGACCTGCTCGCCGCACCTCGGCGAGACCCGGCGCGTGCTCGCCCTCGCGCAGGAGCGGCACGAGCTCGAGCTCGTCGACACGCCGGCCGTGCTGCGCGCGGTGACGGCAGACGCGCTCCCGCTGCCGGACGGCCCCCTCCACGTGCAGCTCTGGCCGCACCGGCACGGCACCGACGCCATGTTCGTGCAGCTCCTCCGCCGCCGGCCCCTCGAGGCGGCGTCCGGAGACGCCTAAACCCTCCGGAGCGGGAACGCGCTCGGCCGGGCGGACGCGGAGGACGCTCCGATCTAGGCTGGACGCATGCCCGCACGGATCAACCCCAGCATCCTCTCCGCCGACTTCGTGAACTTCGAGGCCGAGCTGCAGCGCATCGCCGGAGCCGACCTCGTGCACGTCGACGTGATGGACAACCACTTCGTGCCGAACCTCACCTTCGGGCTGACCATGGTCCAGCGCCTCCAGGACGTCTCGCCCCGCCCGCTCGACCTGCACCTGATGATCGACGACCCCGACCGGTGGGCCCCCGACTACGCCGAGACCGGCGCCTTCTCCGTGACCTTCCACGCCGAGGCCGCGCGCGACGCCGTGGCCCTGGCGCGGCGCCTGCGCGAGATCGGCTCGCGGGCGGGGATCGCGCTCAAGCCGGGCACGATGGTGGACGACTACCTCGACCTCCTGCCCGAGTTCGACCAGGTCCTCGTGATGACGGTCGAGCCCGGCTTCGGGGGCCAGTCCTTCATGGAGGAGACGATGCCCAAGCTGCGCACCCTCCGGAACGTGGTGGACCGCACCGGGCTCGACGTCTGGCTCCAGGTCGACGGCGGGATCGCTCCCGGCACGATCGAGATCGCAGCGGAGGCGGGAGCCGACACCTTCGTCGCGGGCTCCGCGGTCTTCGGCGCGGACGACCCGGAGGCCGCGATCGCGTCGCTGCGCGAGACGGCGACCGCTCACCTGCACCGGCACTGAGGCGGCCCGCGCCCGGCCGCCGTATAGACTTCCCCGGTGAAAACTTTCGACGACCTCTTCGCTGAGCTGGGCGAGAAGGCCGCCGCCCGTCCCGAGGGTTCGGGCACCGTCCGCGAGCTCGACGCCGGCGTGCACTTCATCGGCAAGAAGATCGTCGAGGAGGCCGCCGAGGTGTGGATGGCCGCCGAGTACGAGGGCGACGAGCGCACCGCCGAGGAGATCTCGCAGCTGCTCTACCACCTGCAGGTGCTCATGCTCGCCAAGGGACTGACGACGGCCGACGTCTACCGGCATCTGTGAGCCCCGCCCCGCTCGCCGGGGTGCGCCTCCGCTCCGCGCCGTCGCGCCCGCACGCTCCCCGAGGAGCCGTGCCGCCCCCTGAACAGCCGTCGAGTCATGAAGGACGTCCCGTGACCACCACCCCCGCCCCGGCGCTCCTGCGCGTCGCCGTCCCCAACAAGGGCTCCCTCTCGGAGACCGCCGGTCAGATGCTCGCGGAGGCCGGCTACACCGGCCGCCGCGACCCGAAGGAGCTGCACGTCGTCGACGAGCGCAACGGGGTCGAGTTCTTCTACCTGCGCCCGCGCGACATCGCCACCTACGTCGGCTCCGGCGCTCTCGACGTCGGGGTCACCGGCCGCGACCTCCTGATCGACTCCGGCTCCGAGGCGCGCGAGATCGCGAGCCTCGGCTTCGCCAACTCCACCTTCCGCTTCGCCGGGCCCGCAGGCCGCTACGACGAGCTCGCGCAGATCGACGGCCTCCGCGTGGCGACCAGCTACCCGGGCCTCGTGGGCCGCTTCCTCCGGGAGCACGGCGTCGAGGTGACGCTGATCCGCCTCGACGGCGCGGTCGAGTCCGCGATCCAGCTCGGCGTCGCCGACGTCATCGCCGATGTCGTCGAGACCGGCACCACGCTCCGCAAGGCCGGCCTCGAGATCTTCGGCCCGGTCATCCTGGACTCGACCGCCGTCCTGGTCTCCGCCGCGGGGGAGCCCGAGGGCATCCCGGTGCTGCTGCGCCGCCTGCAGGGCGTGCTGGTCGCCCGCGAGTACGTGCTGCTCGACTACGACTGCCCCGTCGCGCTCCTGGAGAGCGCCACGGCGATCGCCCCGGGCTTCGAGTCGCCGACGGTCTCGCCGCTGCACGACGCCGAGTGGGTGGCCGTCCGCGTGATGGTGCCGCGCTCGGACATGAACCAGGTGATGGACCGCCTGTACGACCTGGGCGCCCGCGCGATCCTGGTCACCTCCATCCACGCCGCGCGCCTGTAGAGGGGGAGCCGATGAGTCTCGCCGTCCGCGTCATCCCCTGCCTCGACGTCGCCGCCGGCCGCGTCGTGAAGGGCGTCAACTTCCAGAACCTGCGCGATGCGGGCGACCCCGTCGAGCTCGCCCGCCTCTACTTCGAGCAGGGCGCCGACGAGCTGACCTTCCTCGACGTCACCGCCACGGTCGACGACCGCTCGACCACCTACGACGTGGTGCGGGCGACCGCCGAGCAGGTCTTCATCCCGCTCACGGTCGGCGGAGGCGTGCGCAGCGCCGAGGACGTCTCGCGACTGCTCGCGCACGGCGCCGACAAGGTGGGCGTCAACTCCGCCGCGATCGCCCGGCCCGAGCTCCTCGGCGAGATCGCCGACGTCTTCGGCGCGCAGGTGCTCGTGCTCTCGCTCGACGTCAAGCGGAGCGACGCCACGGCGTCCGGCTTCGTCGTCACCACTCACGGCGGACGCCGCGAGACCGAGCTCGACGCCCTGGCCTGGGCGGCCGAGGCCGTCGAGCGCGGCGCCGGGGAGCTGCTGGTCAACTCCATCGACGCCGACGGCACCAAGCAGGGCTTCGACCTCGAGCTGATCGCCGCGATGCGCGAGCTGAGCTCCGTGCCGGTCATCGCCTCCGGAGGCGCCGGCGCCGTCGAGCACTTCGCTCCGGCCGTCGACGCGGGAGCCGACGCCGTGCTCGCCGCCTCCGTCTTCCACAACCGCGAGCTGACGATCGGCGACGTCAAGCGCGCGCTCGCCGCCTCCGGGATCGAGATCCGATGACCCCCGCCGAGCTCGACGCCGTCCTGGACCGCGCCGCCTTCGATCCGACCGGGCTCCTGCCCGCGATCATCCAGCAGCACGACACCCGCGAGGTGCTCATGATGGGCTGGATGGACCGCGAGGCGCTCCGGCGGACCCTCACCGAGGGCCGCGTCACCTTCTGGTCGCGCTCGCGCCAGGAGTACTGGCGCAAGGGCGACACGTCCGGGCACGCGCAGTACGTGCGGGGTGCCGCCCTCGACTGCGACGCCGACACCCTGCTGGTCCAGGTCGAGCAGATCGGCGCAGCCTGCCACACGGGCGAGCACGCCTGCTTCGACGTCGACCCCCTCGTGCCGTTCACCGGCCTCGGTCCGGCGGAGTGAGCATGAGCGGACGGCGGCTGAAGTACACGGCGATCCTCGGGGTCGTGCTGCTCGCCGCGCTCGAGCTGACCTCCTCCACCCAGACCTGGTCCACGCTGACCCTGGCCGCGATCGAGGGGGAGGGCCAGCGGATCGACGTGGCCGGGACCGTCGCCGCGCCCGCGCTCTCCGCCCTGGCGCTCGCGGGCCTCGCCCTCGCCGCGGCCCTCGCCATCGCCGGCCCCGTCTTCCGGATCGTGCTCGGTGTGCTCCAGGCCGTCCTCGGCGCCTCGGTGGTGCTCGCGGCCGCGACGGCACTGGGCGACCCCGTGCGCGCCGGCGCTTCGCTCGTCACCGAGGCGACCGCCATCGCGGGGGAGCAGTCCGTCGCGGCGCTCGTGGCCTCGTCCTCCGCGACGGCCTGGCCCTTCGTCGCCCTGGTCTGCGGCGTGCTCACCGCGCTGCTCGGGATCGGCGTCCTCGTGACCTCGGGCCGCTGGCCGGGAGCGGCGCGGAAGCGCGCCTCCCGCTTCGAGCCCGCCGACGGCTACGGCCACGGCGCGTCGACCGTGCAGACGGACGACGGCGACATCGACCCGGTCGTCTCGTGGGACGAGCTCTCGCGCGGCGACGACCCCACCTCGGGCCGCTGACACCGGCCGCGGTCGTGTCCGGCGGTCCGGCATCCCCGCCTCCTGCAGGCGGCTGCGCAGGCGAGTCCGGGGCCGGGCGCTCAGGCGCCTCACGCTAGACTGCTCTGGTCCCGATGCACCCCCAGGAGGAGACCCATGAGCACCGAGCACGACGACGACAACCACGGCCACTCGCCCGCAGCGTGGACGGCCGTCGTCATCATGCTGGTCGGATTCACGATCGGCACGATCGCGTTCTGGTTCGACGTGCCCCTGGTGGTCTGGCTCTCGGCCGGCCTGGTCGTGGTGGGTCTGCTCGTGGGCATGGGCATGGCCAAGGCGGGCTACGGCGTCAACGGCGCGAAGGCGAACCCGAAGGCGCGCGCCTAGGTGCTCGCCGACCTCACCGCCGGCGCCCTGGCCGACGCGGCCCGGCGCCGCGAGAGCGCCCCGCTCGAAGCCGTCGAGCGCCGCGCGCTCGCCCAGGCGCCCGCCCTCGACGCCCTGGCCGCTCTGGCCCCCGCCGAGCGCGTCAGGATCATCGCCGAGGTGAAGCGCGCCAGCCCGTCGCGCGGAGCCCTCGCCGACATCCCCGTCCCCGCCGAGCTGGCCGGGCAGTACGAGCTCGGGGGAGCGAGCGCGATCAGCGTCCTCACCGAGGAGCGCCGCTTCAAGGGGTCCCTCGCGGACCTCGAGGCGGTCCGCGAGCGCGTGTCGATCCCCGTCCTGCGCAAGGACTTCGTCGCCGAGCCGTACCAGGTCCTCGAGGCCCGCGCGGCCGGAGCCGACCTGGTCCTCCTCATCGTCGCCGCGCTCGAGCAGCCCCTGCTCGCCGAGCTGCACGCCCTCGTGCTCGAGCTGGGGATGACCCCGCTCGTCGAGACGCACTCGGCCGACGAGCTCGAGCGGGCCGCCGACCTCGGCGCGCGGCTCATCGGCGTGAACGCCCGCGACCTCTCCACCTTCCAGCTCGACCGCGACCTCTTCGGCCGCCTCTCCGAGCGCTTCCCCGACGATGCGGTGAAGGTGGCCGAGTCGGCCGTCCTCACCGCCGACGACGTCGCGCACTACCGCGGCTCCGGAGCCGACGTCGTCCTCGTGGGCGAGGCTCTCGTCACCGGCGGCGACCCCGTCTCCACCCTCGCCGGCTTCCTGGCGCACTGACCACACCGATAGGCGGTACCCCCATGGCACTCCGGGATGAACTCGGCCCCTACTTCGGCGAGTTCGGCGGACGCTACGTCCCCGAGTCCCTCGTCGAGGCCCTCGACGAGCTGAGCGCCGAGTACGAGCGCACGAAGGTCGATCCCGCGTTCGCGGCAGAACTGATGGAGCTGCACCGCAGCTACACCGGTCGTCCGTCGATCATCACCGAGGTGCCGCGGTTCGCCGAGCACGCCGGCGGTGCGCGGATCATCCTCAAGCGCGAGGACCTCAACCACACCGGCTCGCACAAGATCAACAACGTGCTGGGCCAGGCGCTGCTCACCAAGCGGATCGGCAAGACCCGCGTCATCGCCGAGACGGGAGCGGGCCAGCACGGCGTCGCGACCGCCACGGCCGCCGCCCTGTTCGGCCTCGACTGCGTGGTCTACATGGGCGAGGTCGACACCGAGCGCCAGGCCCTCAACGTCGCCCGCATGCGCCTGCTCGGCGCCGAGGTGATCCCCGTGACGACCGGCTCGCGCACCCTCAAGGACGCGATCAACGACGCGATGCGCGACTGGGTGACGAACGTGGGCACCACGAACTACATCTTCGGCACCGTCGCCGGCCCGCACCCGTTCCCGGCCCTCGTCCGGGACTTCCAGAAGATCATCGGCGAGGAGGCGCGCGAGCAGGTCCTCGAGCTCACCGGCTCGCTGCCCACCGCGGTCACCGCCTGCGTCGGCGGCGGCTCCAACGCGATGGGGATCTTCCACGCCTTCCTCGATGACCCCGAGGTCCGCCTCGTCGGCTTCGAGGCCGGCGGCGACGGGATCGAGACCCCCCGCCACGCGGCGACCATCAGCAAGGGCCGCCCCGGCGTCCTGCACGGCGCCCGCAGCTTCCTCCTCCAGGACGAGGACGGCCAGACCGTCGAGTCGCACTCGATCTCGGCCGGCCTCGACTACCCGGGCATCGGCCCGGAGCACGCGTGGCTCTCGAGCATCGGCCGCGCCGACTACCGCGCGGTCACCGACTCGGCCGCGATGGACGCGCTCATGCTGCTCAGCCGCACCGAGGGGATCATCCCGGCGATCGAGTCCGCGCACGCGCTGGCCGGCACGCTGGAGCTCGGGCGCGAGCTCGGCCCCGAGGCCACCATCCTGGTCAACCTCTCGGGCCGCGGCGACAAGGACATGACGACCGCTGCGCACTACTTCGGCCTCATGGACCAGGGCGCGGTGCAGTCGTGAGCGGCCGCGGACCGAGCGTCGCCGAGACCGTCCGGCGCCGGAACGAGGAGGCGGCGGGCGCCCTGATCGGCTACCTCCCCGTCGGCTTCCCCGACCTGCCGACCAGCATCGACGCCGCCGTGGCCATGGCCGAGAACGGCGTCGACGCGATCGAGCTCGGTCTGCCCTACTCCGATCCGGTGATGGACGGACCCGTCATCCAGGAGGCGACCCAGGCCGCCATCGCGGGCGGCTTCCGCCTCCGCCACGGCTTCGAGGCCGTCCGCGAGATCCGGGCGCGCGTCGACGTGCCGGTCCTGGTGATGACCTACTACAACCCCGTCCTGCAGTACGGGGTCGAGCGCTTCGCCACCGATCTGGCCGAGGCCGGCGGGTCCGGCCTCATCACGCCCGACCTGATCCCGGACGAGGGCGCCGAGTGGCTCGCCGTCTCCGAGCGGCTCGGACTCGACCGCGTGTTCCTCGCGGCACCGTCCTCGACGGACACGCGCCTGCGCCAGGCCGTCGACTCGAGCCGTGGATTCGTCTACGCGGTCTCGACGATGGGCATCACCGGCGCGCGCACCGATGTCGACTCCGCGGCCCGCACCCTGGTCGACCGCCTCCGCGCCGCCGGCTCCGAGAGCGCGTGCGTCGGCCTGGGCATCTCGACCGGCGAGCAGGTCGCCGAGATCCTCGCCTACGCGGACGGCGCCATCGTCGGATCCGCCCTGGTGCGGGCGCTGGCGTCCGGCGGGGTCGACGCGGTCGCCGAGACCTCCCGCGGCCTCGCCGAGGGCACCCGCCTGCGCTCCGCGCGCTGACACCCTCCCGCTACAATCGGGATGCCCACCGGGGCGCGGCCGAGCCGTGCCCGGGGGACCCCCTCCTTCGAAAGGTCGAGTACCGGTGTCCGTACCGCTGAGCATTCCGAGCCCCCCCGACGCGTGGAGTCAGTACGACCTCACGATCGGCACCTTCACGCTCGCGATCCACACCTACGCGCTCTGCATCCTCGCGGGGATCATCGTGGCGACGATCATGACGAACCAGCGCCTCAAGCGCCGCGGCGCGGAGCCGTGGGTCGTGCTCGACATCATCATCTGGGCGGTGCCGCTCGGCATCGTCGGCGCCCGCGCCTACCACGTGCTCACCCACCCCGGCGACTACTTCTACGACGGCGCCGACCCGTGGGAGGTCGTCCGCATCTGGAACGGCGGCAACGCCATCTTCGGCGGGCTGATCGGAGGCGCGGTCGGCGCGTTCATCGGCTGCCGCTGGACAGGAGTGCGCTTCTGGACCTTCGCCGACGCCCTCGCCCCCGGCATGCTCGCCGCTCAGGCGCTCGGGCGCCTGGGCAACTGGTTCAACCACGAGCTCTTCGGCCTGCCCACGACCCTGCCCTGGGGCCTCGAGATCGAGACCACCAACCCGGCCTTCCCCGTCGGCCTCCCGGCGGGCACGCTCTTCCACCCGACCTTCCTCTACGAGATCCTCTGGAACGTCGTCGGCATCGCGGTCATCCTCCTGCTCGAGCGCCGTCTCAAGCTGCAGTGGGGCACCGTCTTCGCCGCCTACCTGATCTGGTACGGGATCGGCCGCGTCTGGTTCGAGTCCATCCGGATCGACCCGAGCGAGTTCTTCTGGGGCATCCGCACCAACGTCTGGGCCGCGCTCATCGCCGTGGTCATCGGCCTGGTCCTCGTGGTGATCCAGAAGCGCGAGCACCCGGGCGCCGAGCCCTCGGCCTACCGGCCGGGTCGCGAGTGGACGCCCGCCCCGGCTGCGGTAGAATTCGAGGACGTCGAGTCCGACTCCGACGACACCACCACCCCTGCTTCCGGCACCGACGCCGAGAAGCCGACGGTCTCCCGCACCTGACGGAGGTCGCGGAGCCTCCGCGACCGCCTCCCGGGTGCCCGACACCTCCACGACCGCCCCATCGCGGCGCAGCCACGAGCGCTGCCGCGGGCGGGTCGTCGTGCAGGCACCGCCGACGGCGCGCGACGCTCGCGCCACGGCAGAACCCTGCGGCCCTCCCGATCGGGGAGCCGCACCTCCTCCACCACCGCGGGCCAGCGACGTCCCGATCAGCCATCACCCCCGTGAGGACGGTTCCCATGGCCTCCGCCCAGCCCTCGACCCCGGCCCGCGCCGTGCCCTTCCTGGGCATGCCGCCGGCGCAGGGGATGTACGACCCGGCCGCCGAGAAGGACGCGTGCGGTCTCGCGATGGTCGCCACCATGCGCGGCACCGCCGGCCACGACATCATCGACGCCGCGCTGAACGCGCTGCGCAACCTCGAGCACCGCGGCGCCGTCGGCTCCGACGCGGGAACGGGCGACGGCGCGGGGATCATCACGCAGATCCCGGACGAGTTCCTCCGCGCGGTCGCTCCCTTCGAGCTCCCGCCGCTGGGCCAGTACGCGGTGGGCAACGCCTTCCTCCCGGTGGACGTGTTCGAGCGCGAGCGGGTCAAGTCGACGATCGCCGACATCGCCCGCGAGGAGAACCTCGCCGTGGTCGGCTGGCGGTCCGTGCCCGTGCAGCCCGACGAGATCGGCACGCTCGCCCGGGCCGCCATGCCGGCGATCGAGCAGCTGTTCATCCGGAGCGAGCTGACCGACGAGAGCGGCACGCCCCTCTCCTCCGTGCGCCTCGACCGCCTGACCTTCCGCCTGCGCAAGCGCGTCGAGCGCGAGCTCGAGGTCTACTTCATGTCGCTCTCGAGCCGCACGCTCGTCTACAAGGGCATGGTGACGACGCTCCAGCTGGAGCCGTTCTACCCTGACCTGTCCGACGAGCGCTTCGCGTCGAAGCTCGCGCTGGTGCACTCCCGGTACTCCACCAACACCTTCCCCTCGTGGCCGCTCGCTCAGCCGTTCCGGATGATCGCGCACAACGGCGAGATCAACACGGTGCAGGGCAACCGCAACTGGATGCGCGCGCGCCAGTCGCAGCTGAAGAGCCGCGAGCTGGGCGACCTGGCCCCGCTGTTCCCGATCGTCTCGCCCGGCCGCAGCGACTCCGCCTCGTTCGACGAGACCGTCGAGCTGCTCAATCTGGCCGGCCGGTCGCTCCCGCACGCGATCATGATGATGGTGCCGGAGGCCTGGGAGAACCAGGACGGCGCGCTCGACCCGAAGCGCCGCGCGTTCTACGAGTACCACTCGATGCTCATGGAGCCGTGGGACGGCCCGGCCGCGATCGTCTTCACCGACGGCGAGCTCGTCGGCGCCACCCTCGACCGCAACGGGCTCCGACCCGGCCGCTACGTCGTCACCGACGACGGGCTCGTGGTGCTCGCCAGCGAGATCGGCGTGCTCGACATCGACCCCGCGAAGGTGGTCCGCAAGGGACGCCTGCAGCCCGGCCGCATGTTCCTGGTCGACACCGAGCAGGGCCGCATCGTCGAGGACGAGGAGATCAAGGGGCAGCTCGCCGCCTCCGGTCCGTTCGAGGAGTGGCTCGAGAAGGGCCGCATCAACCTCAAGGACCTCCCCGAGCGCGAGCACATCGTGCACACGCCCGCCTCGGTCAACCGCCGCCAGCGCACCTTCGGCTACACCGAGGAGGAGGTCCGCCTCCTCCTGCTGCCGATGGCGCGCGCCGGTGCGGAGCCGCTCGGAGCGATGGGCTCGGACACCCCCGTGGCCGTCCTGTCCAAGCGCCCCCGCCTGCTCTTCGACTACTTCACGCAGGCCTTCGCGCAGGTGACGAACCCGCCGCTGGACTCGATCCGCGAGGAGGTCGTGACCTCGCTCCGCCTGGGCCTCGGCCCCGAGCGCAACCTGCTGACCGCCGGTGCCGAGCATGCGCGACAGGTCGTCCTCGACTTCCCGGTCATCGACAACGACGAGCTCGCGAAGATCCAGCACATCGCGCCGCGCCCGCTGAGCCACATCACCACGACGATCCGCGGCCTGTACCGCGTCGACGCGGGACCCCGCGCGATGCAGGACCGCATCGACGAGATGTGCGACGAGGCCGACGAGGCCATCGCCGCGGGAGCGCAGTTCCTGGTGCTCTCGGACCGCGACTCCACCAAGGACTTCGCGCCGATCCCCTCGCTGCTGATGCTCGCCGCCGTGCACCACCACCTCATCCGCACCGAGAACCGGATGCGAGTGGGGCTCGTGGTCGAGGCGGGCGACGTCCGCGAGGTGCACCACGTGGCGACGCTCATCGGCTACGGCGCCTCCGCGGTCAACCCGTACCTGGCGATGGAGACCTGCGAGGACCTCGTCCGCAGCGGCATGCTGTCGGACGTCTCGCCGGAGAAGGCCGTGAA
The DNA here is from genome assembly GCF_002932395.1 of Rathayibacter sp. AY1D9. Lineage (NCBI taxonomy): Bacteria > Bacillati > Actinomycetota > Actinomycetes > Micrococcales > Microbacteriaceae > Rathayibacter > Rathayibacter sp. AY1D9. The sequence goes on along the minus strand of NZ_PSVQ01000010.1, from coordinate 58,316 downwards.
GAACGTGATCAAGGCGCTCGGCAAGGGCGTGCTGAAGATCATGTCCAAGATGGGCATCTCCACCGTGTCGAGCTACGCCGGGGCGCAGACCTTCGAGGCCGTCGGCCTCAGCCAGGCGTTCGTCGACCAGTACTTCACCGGCACCGTCTCGAAGCTCGGCGGCATCGGCATCGACGTCGTCGCCGAGGAGAACGCCGCGCGTCACCGCGCCGCGTACCCCGAGGACGGCGCGATCGTCGCGCATGAGCGCCTGGCGGTCGGCGGCGAGTACCAGTGGCGCCGCGACGGCGCCCCGCACCTGTTCAACCCGGACACGGTGTTCCGCCTGCAGCACTCGACGCGCAACCGCCGCTACGACGTCTTCCGCGAGTACACGAAGATGGTCGACGACCAGGCGAGCTCGCTGATGACCCTCCGCGGCATGTTCAAGCTCGACACCGCGGGGCGCACGCCGATCCCGATCGACGAGGTCGAGCCGGTCGAGGCGATCGTCAAGCGCTTCTCGACGGGCGCGATGAGCTACGGCTCCATCTCGCCGGAGGCGCACGAGACGCTCGCCATCGCGATGAACCGCCTCGGCGCCAAGTCGAACACGGGCGAGGGCGGCGAGGACACCGAGCGGCTGCTCGACCCGGAGCGCCGCTCCGCGATCAAGCAGGTCGCCTCGGGCCGCTTCGGCGTCACGAGCATGTACCTCACCCACGCCGACGACATCCAGATCAAGCTCGCCCAGGGCGCCAAGCCCGGCGAGGGCGGTCAGCTGCCGCCGACGAAGGTGTACCCGTGGATCGCGCGCACCCGGCACGCGACCGCCGGTGTCGGCCTGATCTCGCCGCCGCCGCACCACGACATCTACTCGATCGAGGACCTGAAGCAGCTGATCTTCGACCTCAAGCGGGCGAACCCGTCGGCGCGCATCCACGCGAAGCTGGTCAGCCAGTCGGGCATCGGAGCTGTCGCCGCCGGCACCGCGAAGGCCCTCGCCGACGTGATCCTCGTCTCGGGTCACGACGGCGGCACCGGCGCGAGCCCGGTGAACTCGCTCAAGCACGCGGGCACGCCCTGGGAGCTCGGCCTGGCCGAGACCCAGCAGACGCTGATGCTCAACGGCATGCGCGACCGCGTGGTCGTGCAGGTCGACGGCCAGATGAAGACCGGTCGCGACGTCGTCATCGGCGCGCTGCTCGGAGCCGAGGAGTTCGGCTTCGCGACGGCTCCGCTGATCGTCGAGGGCTGCATCATGATGCGCGTCTGCCACCTCGACACCTGCCCGGTGGGCGTCGCGACGCAGAACCCGGAGCTGCGCCAGCGGTTCTCCGGCAAGCCCGAGTTCGTCGTCAACTTCTTCGAGTTCATCGCCCAGGAGGTGCGCGAGTACCTCGCGCAGCTCGGCTTCCGGAGCGTCGACGAGATCGTCGGACACCGCGAGCTGCTCGACGTCGACCAGGCGATCGAGCACTGGAAGGCGAGCGGGCTCGACCTGACGCCGATCCTGGTCGGACCGGTCTTCACGGCGGAGGAGCCGCGCCGCCACGGCCGCGCGCAGGAGCACGAGCTCGAGCATCACTTCGACAACGAGCTGATCCGCCTCGCGGCGAACGTGCTCGACCACCGCGGCACCGTGCGGATCGAGCGCGAGATCAAGAACACCGAGCGCGCCGTCGGCACCATGCTCGGCCACGAGGTCACCGTCCGCTTCGGCGAGAACGGTCTACCTGCCGACTCCATCGTCGTGTCGCTCCGCGGTTCGGCCGGGCAGTCGCTCGGAGCGTTCCTCCCCGCCGGCATCACGCTGCGGCTCGAGGGCGACTCCAACGACTACGTCGGCAAGGGCCTCTCTGGCGGCCAGATCGTGGTGCGGCCGGACCGCCGCAGCACCTTCGACGCCTCGACGAACGTGATCGCGGGCAATGTGATCGGCTACGGGGCGACCCAGGGCACGATGTTCATCCGCGGGATGGTCGGCGAGCGCTTCCTGGTCCGCAACTCCGGCGCCACCGCGGTGGTCGAGGGAGTGGGCGACCACGCGCTCGAGTACATGACCGGCGGCCTGGCGGTGATCCTCGGCGAGACCGGGCGGAACCTCGGCGCCGGCATGTCGGGCGGCACGGCCTACATCCACGGCCTGCGCCGCGAGCTCGTGAACCGCGACGCGATCGCCTCCGGCGAGCTGACCCTCTCCGAGCTCGGCAGCGCCGACGTAGAGATCCTTCGCGACCTGCTCGAGCGGCACGTCGCGGAGACCGAGTCGACCCTGGCCCAGGGGATGCTCGACGATTTCGACGGAACGGTCTCGCGTTTCGTCAAGGTACTGCCCCGCGACTTCGCCGCGGTGCTCGCGACGCGCGCATCCGCTGTGGAGGAGGGGCTCGACCCCGACGGCGACGTCGTCTGGGGACGGATTCTGGAGGTGACCGGTGGCTGATCCCAAGGGGTTCCTGAAGGTGCAGGACCGGGAGCTGCCCAAGCGGCGTCCCGTGTCCGTCCGCCTGATGGACTGGAAAGAGGTCTACGAGCAGGGCGACTCCGCCGTGCTGCGCCGGCAGGCGGGCCGCTGCATGGACTGCGGCATCCCGTTCTGCCACAAGGGCTGCCCGCTGGGGAACCTGATCCCCGAGTGGAACGACCTGATGTGGCGTGGCGAGGGCCGCCAGGCGATCGAGCGCCTGCACGCGACGAACAACTTCCCGGAGTTCACGGGCCGGCTCTGCCCGGCGCCGTGCGAGTCGTCCTGCGTGCTCGGCATCAATCAGCCCGCCGTCACGATCAAGCAGATCGAGGTCTCGATCATCGATCAGGCCTTCGGCAACGACTGGGTGCAGCCGCACCCGCCGGAGCGCCTGACCGGCAAGACCGTCGCGGTCGTCGGCTCCGGCCCGGCGGGGCTCGCCGCAGCTCAGCAGCTCACCCGCGCCGGGCACACCGTCGCGGTCTACGAGCGCGACGACCGCATCGGCGGCCTCCTGCGCTACGGGATCCCGGACTTCAAGATGGAGAAGAAGCACCTCGAGCTCCGCCTGAACCAGATGAAGGCCGAGGGCACCCGGTTCCGCGCGGGCGTCGACATCGGCTCCGACATCACCTGGGACGACCTGCGGGCGCGCTACGACGCGGTCGTGGTCGCCACCGGCGCTCTCGTGCCGCGCGACCTGCCGATCCCGGGGCGCGACCTCGACGGCGTGCACTTCGCCATGGAGTACCTCGTGCAGTCGAACCGCGCGATCGCGGGCGACCGCGTCTTCGAGCAGATCTCGGCCGAGGGCAAGCACGTCGTCGTCCTGGGCGGAGGCGACACCGGAGCGGACTGCATCGGCACCGCCCACCGCCAGAAGGCCGCGTCGGTCACGAACCTGGCGATCGGGCAGCAGCCGCCGTCGCAGCGCCCGGACAGCCAGCCCTGGCCGATGGACCCGACCGTGTTCGAGGTCTCGAGCGCCCACGAGGAGGGCGGGGAGCGGATGTTCCTCGCGTCGACCGTGGAGTTCCTCGCGAACGAGGGCGGCGAGGTCCGCGCGGTGCGCGTGGCCGAGACCGAGTACCTCGACGGACGCCGCGTCCCCAAGGCGGGCACCGAGCGCGAGATCCCGGCCGACCTGGTCCTGCTCGCCCTCGGCTTCACCGGCCCGGAGGCGGACCACCTCGGCCGCCAGCTCGACGTCCCCTTCACCGAGCGCGGCAACGTCGCGCGCGGCGACGCCTTCGAGACCACCGTCCCCGGCGTCTTCGTGGCCGGCGACGCCGGGCGCGGCCAGTCCCTGATCGTCTGGGCGATCGCGGAGGGCCGCTCCGTCGCGGCCGAGGTCGACCGCTACCTCGAGGGCACGACCCAGCTGCCGGCGCCGGTCGGCCCCAACGACCGGGGCTTCACGCTCTAGTCCCCGGGACGCGATAGTCTCGGCCCGCCAGCAATCAGCTCACCCTCCCCGCTAACGACGCGCCTCCGGGCGCAGAACAACGGAGCACCCCCTCAATGAGACGAGCGAAAATCGTCGCCACCCTCGGCCCGGCAACGTCGTCGTACGAGACCATTCGTGCGATCATCGACGCCGGCGTGGACGTGGCCCGCATGAACCTCAGTCACGGAAGCTACGACGTCCACGAAGGCATCTACCGCATCGTGCGGAAGGCCGCGGACGACGCCGGGCGCGCGGTCGCGATCCTCGTCGACCTGCAGGGTCCGAAGATCCGCCTCGGCAAGTTCGAGGGCGGCCCGTACGCCCTCGCCGAGGGCGACGTCTTCACCATCACCACCGAGGACGTCCTCGGCACGCGCGAGCTCTCGGGCACCACGTTCAAGGGCCTCCCGGACGACGTGAACCCGGGCGACATGCTCCTCATCGACGACGGCAAGGTCGCTGTCCGCGTCACCGCCGTCGAGGGCCCCCGGGTCGTCACCGAGGTCGTCGTCCCCGGCAACGTCTCGAACAACAAGGGCATCAACCTGCCCGGTGTCGCGGTCAACGTCCCCGCCCTCTCCCAGAAGGACGAGGACGACCTCCGCTGGGCGATCCGCCTCGGCGCCGACATCATCGCCCTCTCCTTCGTGCGCAACGCCAGCGACATCGAGCGCGTGCACGAGATCATGGCGGAGGAGGGCCGCAAGGCTCCCGTCATCGCCAAGATCGAGAAGCCGCAGGCGGTCGACAACCTGCAGGAGATCATCGACGTCTTCGACGGCATCATGGTCGCCCGCGGCGACCTCGGCGTCGAGCTGCCCCTCGAGGCGGTGCCGATCGTGCAGAAGCACGCCGTCGAGCTCGCCCGCCGCTGGGCGAAGCCGGTCATCGTCGCGACCCAGATGCTCGAGTCGATGATCGAGAGCCCCCGCCCCACGCGGGCCGAGGCCTCGGACGTCGCGAACGCCATCCTCGACGGCGCGGACGCGGTCATGCTCTCGGGCGAGACCAGCGTCGGAGCCTGGCCCGTCGTCACCGTGCAGACCATGGCCCGCATCGTCGAGTCCACCGAGGAGCACGGTCTGGAGCGCATCCCGCCGCTGGGCAGCAAGCCCCGCACCCAGGGCGGATCCGTCACGCTGGCCGCCGCCGAGGTCGCGGAGTTCGTCGAGGCGAAGTTCCTCTGCGTGTTCACGGAGTCGGGCGACTCGGTCCGCCGCATGACGCGCCTGCGCCACGGCATCCCGATCATCGGCTTCACCCCCGAGCCGGCCGTCCGCCGCCGCATGGCGCTGAACTGGGGCGTCCAGTCCTTCGTCACGCCGCGCGTCAACCACACCGACGCGATGTTCGCGCAGGTGGACGCGGTGCTGCTCCGCGAGGGCCTCGCCCAGGCGGGCGAGACCGTGGTCGTCGTCTCCGGATCGCCCCCCGGGCGCGCCGGCACGACGAACGACATGCGGGTGCACATCGTCGGCTCGTCCAGCTCGGCCGACAGGGCCGAGAACTGGGACCACTGAGTCCAGCACCCCCGGAGGGCCCGGTCGCGCGAGCGGCCGGGCCCTCCGGCGTTCCCCGGGGGTCCGCGTGGCGGGACGCGCCTCCGCGGGCGGATACCGTGGACCCATGCGACTCGGCGTGCTCGACATCGGCTCCAACACGGTCCACCTGCTCCTCGTCGACGCGCACCCCGGCGCCCGCCCGGTGCCCTACCGCTCGCACAAGCGGAGCCTCGCTCTCGTGGCGCACCTCGACGAGGCGGGGGAGATCACCGAGCGTGGCCAGCGCGAGCTGATCGCGTTCGTGACCGAGGCCGCCGAGGTCGCCCGCGAGCACCGCGCGGAGGACCTGCTGGCGTTCGCGACCTCGGCGATCCGCGAGGCCGGCAACGGCGCGGCGGTCCTCGACCGGGTCCGCGCCGAGACGGGCGTGCACCTCCAGGAGCTCGGCGGCGAGGCGGAGGCGTCGGCCACCTTCCTCGCCGTGCGCCGCTGGTTCGGCTGGGGCGCGGGCTCGATCCTGGACCTCGACATCGGCGGCGGCTCGTTCGAGCTCTCGATGGGCGTGGACGAGGTGCCCGAGCTCGCCGTGTCGGTCCCGCTCGGAGCGGGGCGGGTGACGCGGGACCTGCTGGTCGGCGATCCCGCCTCGGCCACGAGCGTGAAGGCTGCCCGGCGTCACGCCCGCGAGGTGCTCGCGGAGCCCGTCCGCGGCTTCCTCGCCCTGGGGCGCCCCGACCTGGTCGCAGGCACGTCGAAGACCTTCCGGTCTCTGGCGCGGATCACCGGCGCCGCTCCGAGCGCCGCCGGTCCGCTGGTGCGCCGGGAGCTGCACCTGGTCGACCTCCGGCTGTGGTCCGCTCGCCTCGCCGCGATCAGCGCGGCCGACCGCTCAGCGCTGCCCGGCGTCTCCGCTCTGCGGGCTCCGCAGCTGCTCGCGGGCGCTCTCGTCGCGGAGGCGGCCATGGACGCCCTCGGCATCGAGACGCTGGTGATCTGCCCCTGGGCCACCCGCGAGGGGCTGATCATCCGCCGCTTCGAGCTGCTCGACGCGCAGATCCAGCGCGAAGACGTTCAGCTCAGCGCGATGCTGTAGGACAGCGACCGCCGGCCGCCCGGCTCGAGGACGATCTGGCGCGGCTTGTCGACGATGTCGCCGTCCCAGCCCTCGGGGGTCGGGACGCTCCGCCAGGGCTCGAGGCAGACGAACGGGGCCCCGACGGGCTTCCACACGCCGACCACGTCGAAGTCCCCGGTGTCGACGACGATCGCGCGGGCGGCGCCGTCGGCCTCGAGCCGGAGGGTCCGCCGGCGCGGCTCGTCGAAGATCATCACGCCCTCCTCGAAGTGCGCGTCGTCCACTGTCAGGACCCCGTCCTCGAGCGGCGCCGGGTGGCGCGCCTCGAGCAGCAGGTTCTCCGGAGCGCGGCGGTACCCCTCCGGCTCGGGCTGCGCGAAGCGGATGCGGTGCTCGCCGCGGCCCTCGGGCAGCGGCAGTGCGAAGGCCGGGTGGTTGCCGAGCGAGAAGCCCAGCGGAGAGGGACCCCTGTTCTCGACGGTCTGGGTGATCCGGAGCGAGGCGCCGGTCACGGCGTAGGCGATGAGGAGCGTCCAGTCGAAGGGGAACACCGCGCGCGTGGCGTCGTCGCTCCGGAGCCGGAACACCGCCTCGTCCGCCGAGACGCCCGCGAGCTCGAAGACCCGGTCCCGCGCGAAGCCGTGCTGCCCCATCCGGTGGTCCGCGCCGTCGTGGTGCAGCGTGTCGCCGGGGAGGCGCCCGATGATCGGGAACAGGACGGGAGCGTGCCGGCGCCACTCCGGGCCGGCCTGCCACAGGTACTCGCGGCCCTCGTCGTCGCGGAGGGACGTCATCTCGGCCCCGGCGGTCGTCAGGGCGAGGCGCAGGCTCTCGCTGCCGAGGGTGAGGACGGTGGGCGCGGGGGAGTCGCTGCTGGTCATCCTCCGATTCTGCCCGTCACGCGGTGCGGGCGGGGGTGTCGGCGGCGCGTGGCAGCATGGGGCGGTGCCTCCCGAGTCGACCCCCTCCTCCTGGCGCGCCCGCGTCGGCGAGCTCAGCGGAGCCGCCGAGACCGAGTCGCCGACCGTCCTCACTCCGATCGGGCTGCAGTTCGAGCTGCGCCGGCTGGTGCGCCGGGCCGACGATCCGTGGCGGGCGCCGGCGAGCGAGCGCGTCACGGCGAAGACCTACGACGCCGACGAGCGCCGCGACCACCGTCTGGCCACCCGCCCCGTCGTCCGCGGGCGCGGGGGCGCCTGGAACCGCACCACCCTGACCTGGAAGTCGCTGAACTTCCAGACCCACCGGCTCTCGCTCGACCCCGCTCACCAGCGCTGGTTCGCCGAGTTCGCGGCTCTGCACCGCGCCACGCGCACCGTCCACCTCGGGCAGGACCCCGACTGGATCCACCTCGACGACTACGAGAGCCCACTGCTCTGGCGGCTGCTCGAGCAGGCGCAGGCCGCCGGGATCCCGCTGCTCGCCCCGGAGAAGGGCGCGGTCCGTCTCGCCGGTCCCGCGCATGTGGCGGTGACGGTCTCGGCGGAGGAGGGAGCGCTCCGGCTGCGGCCCGTCCTGCGGATCGACGGCGCGGAGCACGCGCCCGAGTCGGCTCGTCCGGTCGCCCGGCACGGCGTCTACGCGGTCGAGGGCGGCGATCCGTCCTCGCTCCTGCTCGCGCCCGCGTCCCTGCCCTTCGACGACGAGGAGCTGCGGCTCCTCGACCACCCCGAGGAGACGGAGGTCCCGGCGGAGGACGTGCCCGAGTTCGTCGGCGAGCACCTCCCCGCCCTCCGCGGCCGCGTCGCGGTGCGCGAGGAGGGCGTCGACCTCGTCCTGGACGATCCGGAGCCCCCGCGCCTGGTCTGCACGGTCTCGTTCGAGCCGCGGCGCGCCGTCAGGGTGGGCTGGCACTGGCGCCGCTCGCCCGATCGCGCGGGCGAACTCGACGGCACGGCCGACGCGGCTCTCGAGCGCGCGGTGCTCCGCCGGGTGCGCTCGGTGCTCGGCGAGGCCGGGTCCGCTCTCGTGCCGGAGCCGGGGACGAGCGCGGTCCTGCGCGGGGCCGAGGCGGCGGTGTTCGTGGTGGAGCAGCTCCCGCAGCTGGAGGGGATCGGCGGGGTCCGGATCGAGCGCGAGGGCGCGGCCCCGGACTACCGCCTGCTGACCGGACCGCTCACGCTCACCATCACCGCGGTCGACACCGAGAGCGCCGACTGGTTCGACCTCGGCGTCGTCGTGACCATCGGCGACGCGACCGTGCCGTTCCTGCCCCTCTTCCGCGCTCTGGCCGCGGGCGGCGACCGCATCCGCCTGGTCGACCACTCCTACCTCTCGCTCGCGCACCCCGGCCTCGACCGGCTCCGGGAGCTGCTGACCCGGGCGGACGAGCTCGAGGAGTGGGAGACGGGACCGCGGCTCGGCCGGCACCAGGCCGGGCTGTGGAACGAGCTGGAGGAGCTCGCCGACGAGAGCGTCCCCTCCGACGCGTGGCGCGCCGTGCTCGACTCCGCGCTGGCCGCCGGGTCGCCGGAGGACGTGGAGCCGCCGGAGGGCCTGACCGCCCGGCTGCGTCCGTACCAGCGGGCGGGCTACGCCTGGCTCGTGCACCGCCTCCGTCACGGGCTCGGCGGGATCCTGGCCGACGACATGGGCCTCGGCAAGACCCTGCAGGCGCTGGCCATGATGCTCGACGCGGTCGAGGAGGCGGGCCGCGCCGGGATCCGCCGCGCGCCGTTCCTCGTGGTCGCCCCCACCTCGGTCGTGCCGGGCTGGCGCTCGGAGGCCGAGCGCTTCGCGCCCGCCCTGCGCGTCCACGTCGTCGCGAGCTCGCGGGAGGGCGCGCTCGACGCGATCCCGGGCGACGCGGACGTGGTCCTCACCAGCTACGCGGTCCTGCGCCTCGGCGGCGAGCGCTGGGCGTCGAGGACGTGGTCGGCGCTGATCCTCGACGAGGCCCAGTTCGTCAAGAACCCCGCCTCACAGACGCACCGGGCCGCCCGCGGGGTCGGCGCGCCCGTCACGCTCGCGCTCACCGGCACACCGCTGGAGAACTCGCTCGACGAGCTCTGGGCGGTCCTCGCCCTGGTGGCGCCCGGGCTCCTGCCGCCGCTGCGCCGCTTCCGCGAGGAGTACACCCGGCCGATCCTGCACGCGGAGGCGCCCGTCGGCATCGGTTCGCCCGATCTGTCCGAGGGACGGACCGTCAGCCACACCGAGGGCGCGCGCCGCCGCCTCGAGAGACTGCGCCGGCGACTGCGTCCGTTCCTGCTCCGCCGCACCAAGGAGGCGGTGGCGCCGGAGCTCCCCGAGAAGCAGGAGCAGACGATCGAGGTCGCGCTGACGCCCGCCCACAGGGTGCTCTACGACGGCTACCTCCAGCGCGAGCGGCGGAAGCTCCTGGGCCTGGTCGACGACCTCGACCGGCAGCGCTTCACGGTGTTCCGATCGCTCACCCTCCTGCGCCTGCTCGCGCTCGACGCGTCCCTGGTCGACCCGGCCTACCGGCACGTCCCGTCCGCGAAGCTCGACGTGCTCGTCGAGCAGCTCGACGACGTGATCGCGGAAGGCCGTCGGGCCCTCGTCTTCAGCACCTTCACCTCGTACCTGGAGCGGGCGGGGGAGCGGCTGCGTCGGCGCGGCATCCCGTTCGTGCAGCTCGACGGCTCCACGCGGGACCGCGCGGGAGTGATCGAGGAGTTCCGCTCGGGAGCCGCGCCCGTCTTCCTGATCAGCCTGAAGGCGGGCGGCACCGGGCTCACCCTCACCGAGGCCGACCACGTCTTCATCCTCGACCCGTGGTGGAACCCGGCGGCCGAGGCGCAGGCCGTCGACCGCGCGCACCGCATCGGCCAGGAGCGGCGGGTGAACGTGTACCGGCTGGTGGCGACGGACACGATCGAGGAGAAGATCGTGCGCCTCCAGGAGCGCAAGGGCCGCCTCAGCACGGCGGTGCTCGACGAGGGCGAGCTCTTCGCCCGGGCGCTGTCGGCCGACGACGTCCGCGAACTGCTGGCCGAGTGACCACGGCCCCACGAAGGGTGACAGAACGGCCAGCCGCGGCCCAGGATCCGAGCGCACACTGAGCGGATGAGACGCCGCCGCCCCCGCCCCCGCGCCGACTGGATCGTCGCCCTCGAGAAGGGCGACGACGCCGGGCTCTTCGGACCGGGCAGCGCGGTCTGGGCGGTCAACGGCGGCCTGCCCACGATGATCGCCGGAGTGCGGGCTCTGCTCATGCAGACCCTCCATGCCGGAGCGATGGCCGGTGTGCACGACCACTCCCGCTACCGCGAGGACCCGATGGGCCGCCTCGACAACACGGTCCGCTGGGTCCTGACCACCAGCTTCGGCGACACCGCCGCGGCGAGCGGAGCGGCGCGCTGGGTGACCGGCGTGCACGAGCGGATCGTCGGCTCCTACGAGGACGCCGGCGGGCGTGAGCGCTCCTACTCGGCGCAGGACCCCCGCCTGCTGCTCTGGGTGCACGACGCCTTCACCGACGCGTTCCTCGGCGCCCACGAGATCTGGGGCGGACGGATCCCCGGCGGCCCCGACGCCTACGTGCGCGAGTGGGCCGCCTCCGGCCGGCTGCTCGGAGTGCAGGATCCGCCCGAGAGCGTCGCGGAGCTCCGCGCGCAGCTCGCCGGATTCGCGGGCGAGCTCAAGCCCGACGCACGCGTGCACGAGGCGGTCGGGTTCCTCCGCGACATCCGGCTGCCGGGCGAGGCGGGCGTGGTCTACCCGCTGCTGTTCGCCGGCGCGGTCGCCTCGCTCAGCCCCGAGGTGCGGAGGCTCCTAGGCCTCCGGCGCCCGTGGTGGCCCGCGATCACGGCGAACCGCCTGCTGTTCGTGTTCCTGGGCCGGTATCTCGGCCGGGTCTCGCCGAGCGAGCAGGCCGCGATCGACCGCATCGCCGGCCTCGACCAGGTTCGCACCGGCGCCTGACGCTCTTCCCGTACACCTGTCCGGGAAGTGGTAGACTGACGTCGATGACTCCCGCCCGCCTCGCCTCCGTGCCCGCGGCGGAGTCCCCCTCGGCGCTCGGCTCCGCCGATCCGCGAGCCCGGCGCACCCGCCGCCGCGTGTTCGACGCGGTCGAGCGGCTTGTCATGCAGAGCGACGGCGAGAGGGCCGAGGGCATCGCGGTGAGCGACATCGTGCGCGAGGCCGGTATCAGCCGCAGCTCGTTCTACGCCCACTTCGACGACGCGGCGGGAGTCGCCTCCGCGCTGCTCCGCCAGGACCTCGTGGTCGCCGACGTCGCCGAGGGCGATCCCGCCGACCGCTCCGGAGCCGACGCCCTGCAGCGCGGCTACTCGCGGCTCGTCGAGCGGCTGGTCGACCGCCACGCCTTCCATGCCCGGCTCCGCGCGCGGGCCTCCGCCCGGGTCGCCTCCGACGACGCCGTGCTCGACACGGCGCTCGCTCTGCACCGCGAGGTGCTCGCCCGGGTCGACGTCCCCGCAGCGGTCGACCCCGAGCTCACCGCGGTCTTCGCGGCCGGCGGCGTCCTCTCCGTGGTCGGCGCCTGGCTCGCCGGCTCCCTCGACGGCACCGACGAGGAGCTGGTCGAGCACCTCGTCGCGCTGCTCCCGGCCTGGCTCGCCGCTGCGCCGCTGCGCCCCCTGGACTCCTCACTCCCACCACGCCCCACGACGAAAGGCACGACATGATGACATTCGAGGTCGGCGAGACCCTGGTCTACCCGCACCACGGAGCGGTGACGATCACCGGGCTCGAGAAGCGCTCGGTCAAGGGCGTCGAGAAGACGTTCATGACGATGAACGTGCACACCAGCGAGCTCACCATCACCCTCCCCGTCGAGAACGCCGAGCTCGTCGGCGTCCGCGAGATCATCGACGACGCCGGAGTCCAGGCGGTCTACGACGTCCTGCGCAGCGACGTCGCGGAGGAGGCCAACAACTGGTCCCGCCGCTTCAAGGCCAACCAGGAGAAGATGGCCAGCGGCAGCGTGTATCGCGTCAGCGAGGTCGTCCGCGACCTGTGGCGCCGCGAGCAGGCGGGCGGCGTCTCGGCCGGCGAGAAGCGGATGCTCCTCAAGGCGCGTCAGATCCTCGTGTCGGAGCTCTCGCTCGCCCTGAAGGGCACCGACGAGGAGGCCTCGGCCAAGCTCGACGAGGTCCTCGCCTCGGCGATCTGACCCCGCGTCGCGGCGGGTCGGCTCACTCGGGCCGGCACGCCGCGATGATCCTCGCGGCGACCTCGTCCTGCGAGGCGGAGCCGTCGATCCGCACCAGGAGCTCGCGCTCGTCGTAGACCTCCGCCAGAGGAGCCGTCTCGCGCTCGTAGACCTCGATCCGGTTCCGCACCACCTCGGGGTCGTCGTCGGCGCGGTCCTGCTCCTGCGCCCGCACGTGCAGCCGTTCGACGACCACGTCCACGTCGGCCGTCAGCAGCACGACGCACGAGAGCGGTGTACCCCGCTCCTCGAGGAGCTCCGCCAGCGCGTCCACCTGGGCGAGCGTGCGCGGGTAGCCGTCGAGGATGAACCCGTCCCGGGCGTCCTCCTCGGCGATGCGCTCGGCGACCAGGGCGTTCGTCAGCTCGTCCGGCACGTACTCGCCGGCCTCCACGAGCGCCCGCAGACGCCGTCCGAGGTCGGTGCCGTCGGCGACGTGCGCGCGGAACAGATCGCCGGTGGAGATCGCCGGCACCCCCAGCTCGCGCGACAGCACGGCCGCCTGGGTGCCCTTGCCCACGCCGGGCGGGCCCATCATGATGACGCGCATCGCTCGTCCTCCTCGGTGTCGTCAGGCGATGCTAGCGGTGCGGAGCGGCGTGGCCGGTGCACACCGCGCCCGTAGGCTGGCGGGACGAGCCGAGGAGGAGCGATGCCCGCAGCACCCGGGGCCGAGCAGGCCGCCGCCGATCTGGCCGCGCTCCTGCGCCAGGTCTCCGCCGAGCTCGACGCCCGCGGCATCGCCGACCAGGCCGTCGCCGAGCTGCGGACGCCGCGCGCGATCCTCGGCTTCCGCCGCAAGCCGGTGATGGCGCCGGTGACCCGCGCGTGGCGCCTCGGCGTGGTGCTCCTCGGACGCGAGGGCGAGCTCCTCGCGACGGGCTCGGTCACGCGTGCCGTCGCTCCGCTGCACGCCAACAACCAGTCCGAGTCGCAGGAGGCGCGCCGCGAGATCCGGCGCGCCGCCTTCGACGGTCCGTTCCAGGAGGGCGAGATCGTCAACTACGGCTGGCGGCGCCTCGCACTCGACGCCGCAGCGCTCGAGTCGGGCCAGGAGCCGCTGGCACTGCGCGGCTCCGAGGTGCTCGTGCGCTGGGCGCCCGGTCTGAGCGAGCAGGGACTGATGCCGCTGCGCAGGTACCTGGCCGACCGCCTCGACCTCCTCGAGGCCGACTAGCGCCGGGTCACTCCTCCTCGGCCACCGGGTGGAACCACGGCGGGTAGACGGCGACGCGGGGAGAGGCGTCGATGCCCTCGAAGAGAGCCTTGACGCGGTTGCGGGCGGCGACCGACGCCACGCCGACCGTCGCGACGCCCTCGAGCGGGAAGCGCTCGGGCACGAGCGCCTCGGCGCTGCGCAGGGCCGGCTCGTCGACCAGGAGGCGCGCGAAGGTGCGCACGAGCGCGTCGCCCTCGGTGAAGCGCGTGAGGACGTGGGAGGCGTCGCCGTCGCTCAGGACCGGGGCGGAGGCGAGCGAGCCCACCAGGACGACGTACTGCGAAGCGGTGGTCTCGTGGGCGCTCGGCGACCAGTGCGGAGCGACCCGCTCGCCGCGCAGGTCGGCCCAGAGGGCGGCGTCGGGGGAGAGGAAGAAGGGCACGAAGCCGGCGACGCTGACGCCGTCCTTCACCTGCACGGCACGGCGGTGCTCGCGGGTGGTCTCGGCGCTGACGTCGATCGCGGGGCGCTCCTGGAGCTGCTGGTCCGCCAGGATCGCGCCGGCGGCGACGATCGCCTCGAGGTTGTCGAGGTGGGTGACGTGGTAGATCCGCTGCGCGGCGATGTCGACCTTCGGCAGGGGCTTCTCGCGCGCCGTGCCGCGGGCGGCGGCACGGGCGGTGGCCGCACGGGAGGTCCCGGGCACGCGCGCGGGGGCGCGGGTGGCACGGCCGACCTGCTCGGGGAGCTTCTTCGGGGTGCAGACGTCGCAGAGCGCGATGTCGAGGCCGTGGATGCATTCGGTGGGCACTCTGGATTCCTTCTGCGCGCGGGCTCGGGGTTCCGCCGCAGGGACGACGTTACGCGACCGGGGCCCTCGCGCGTCCCGGCGGCGGGGATCTGCGGAGCCGCGGCGTCCGCCCGGGCATCCTCTGGGAGGCGCCGGAGCACCGCTCCCCGCCGCGTAGCGTGAGCGGGATGAAGCGCGTGCCGCCCGCCGAGGGCCAGGAATCCGTCTGGGACTACCCGCGACCCCCGAGGGTCGAGACCACCGCCGAGCACGTGGTCGTGCGGCTGGGCGGCGTCGTCGTCGCCGAGACCCGCGACGCTCTCCGCGTCCTCGAGACGAGCCACCCTCCCGTCTACTACCTCCCCGTGTCCTCGTTCGCGCCCGGGGCGCTCGAGCCCGCGCCCGGCCGCAGCATCTGCGAGTTCAAGGGCGCGGCCTCCTACCTGACCCTGCGCGGGGGAGGAGGAGCGGTCGCGGAGGCGGCGGGCTGGACGTACCCCGAGCCGATGGCCGGCTTCGAGGCCCTCGTCGACACCGTCGCCCTCTACCCCGGCCGGATGGACTCCTGCACGGTCGACGGCGAGGCGGTCCAGCCGCAGCCGGGCGACTTCTACGGCGGCTGGATCACCTCGCGCGTGGTCGGTCCGTTCAAGGGCTCGCCGGGCACGATGTTCTGGTGAATCAGACGGGGGAGGGCGGACCGAGCGGGTCCTGGACGAGGACCGCTCGTGCTGCGTCGATCCCCGAGGCCTCCAGCGTCCATTCCGGCCGCACCAGGGTCTCCGGTGTGACGCGGAACCGCAGCTCCTCGACCGACATACCGTCCGGACCGACGATCCGGTGCGTCCCGTTCGGCCGGTAGCCGAGGGCCTCCGAGACCCGGATCGAGCGGGTGTTCCAGGCGAGAGCGGCGCTCTCGGCGACCTCGGCTCCGAGGTGGTCGAAGGCGAGGAGGAGGACGGCGGCGCGCATCTCCTGCCCGAGGCCGCGGCCCTGCGCCGAGCGGGTGAGCCACGAGCCCGAGGTCAGGGTGCGGGTGGCGGCGAAGGACTCGGCGACCACGTCCTGGCAGCCGACGACCCGGCCGTCCTCGACCACGGCGAACGCGACGCGCCACGACTCCCGCGTCGTCTGCGCGCGCTGCGACCAGTGGAAGCGGGCGAGCTCGCCGGGCAGGCGCTCCGCCGGCGCCTCGGCCCAGGGGGAGGGGAACGGCGAGCGGCCGCTCTCGTGCACGCCCGCGAGGGCTGCCTCGGCGAGAGGGCCGAGGTCGGCGTCGCGGACCGGATGCAGCTCGAGCCGCGGCGTGCGCAGCTCCAGCGAGAACAGGGGCCAGGGGTCGGTGCTCATCCGACGACGCTAGCGAGCGGAGGCGCGCACCGCGCGACCAGGCGGGTACCGGTGGTGGGACTCGAACCCACAAGCCCTCTCGGACAGAGCATTTTGAGTGCCCCGCGTCTGCCATTCCGCCACACCGGCTCATCACCAGCCCGTCGAGAATACCGTAGGCTCATCGGCGTGACTGACCAGGAACCCTCGTCGACCGCACCCCGTCGGGTCGTCGTCGCCGAAGACGAATCCCTCATCCGCCTCGACATCGTGGAGATCCTCCGCGACAACGGCTTCGAGGTCGTCGGCGAGGCCGGCGACGGAGAGACCGCTGTGGCCCTCGCCACCGAGCTGCGCCCCGATCTCGTCATCATGGACGTCAAGATGCCCCAGCTCGACGGCATCTCGGCGGCCGAGCGCCTCTCGAAGGCGCACATCGCGCCTGTCGTCCTGCTCACCGCCTTCAGCCAGAAGGAGCTCGTCGAGCGCGCCAGCGAGGCCGGAGCGCTCGCCTACGTCGTGAAGCCCTTCACGCCCAACGACCTGCTGCCCGCGATCGAGATCGCCCTCTCGCGGTACGCCCAGATCCTCACCCTCGAGGCCGAGGTCGCCGACATGGTCGAGCGCTTCGAGACCCGCAAGCTCGTCGACCGCGCCAAGGGCCTGCTCAACGAGAAGATGGGGCTCACCGAGCCCGAGGCGTTCCGCTGGATCCAGAAGGCCTCCATGGACCGCCGGCTCACCATGCACGACGTCGCGCAGGCGATCATCGAGCAGCTGAGCACGAAGAAGGCCTAGCGCGAGGCCGGGCCCGAGGGCCCACGGCCTCAGGGCCAGAGGCGGGTGCGCTCCCACGGGGAGCCGCCCGCCTCCGTCGTTCCCGGGCGGTACTCGAGACGGGTGTGATCCTGCTCCGGCGCGGTCGAGCCCTGCCAGAACTCGATGCGCTCGGGCACGACGCGGTAGACGGCCCACTCCCGGTCGAGCGTCGCGGGCGAGCAGCCCACGGCGACGCTGGTCTGGAGCGTGACGAGGCCGAAGTCCTGCGCGCTGCGCATCGGCTCGCTCTGGCGTCCGACGAGCAGGGCGGTGCGAGCGGCCTCGGAGCGGCGGCGGAAGTCGTCGGCCGACTCCTGCGCGGAGGCGCGCTCGACCCGGCCCTCGACCCGGACCTGACGGCCCTGGACCGGCCAGAAGAAGGTCAGCGCGGCGTGCGGGTTCTCCTCCATGGCGCGTCCCTTGGGGCTGGTGGCATGGGTGGAGAACGCCCAGCCCGCCTCGTCGATCTCGCGCAGCACGAGCACGCGCGCCGAGACCGTGCCGTCGTCGGAGGCGGTGGAGAGCGTGGCGCCGTGGGGGAGGAGCTGGCCCGCGTCCTTCGCCTCCTCGAGCCACTGCGCGAACAGCTCGAGAGGATCGGCCGGAGCCGCCTCCGCATCGAACGAGGGCAGCTCGGAGGGCATGGACGGGAGGCTCTTGAGGAGATGGCGAAGGCTCATCCGCTCAGTGTCGCCCTTCGGGCACCACCGGGCACAGTCGCGCGCCGTCGCTTGACAGTGCCGCTCGCCGCGGTGCCGGGTCCCCGAGCGGCGCGGCCGACCGGTCGATCCCCCGTCGCTCGCAGGCGCGGGCGGTCCCGACGGCGGTCGCGGTCCTGGGCGCGGTCGTCGCCCTCCGCTCCCGCGAGGGGGACCCGTCCGCTCCCGTCAGCGGGCGTCGCGGATGATGTTGGTGACCCGCACGGTGGAGAGGCGGCGCCCCTCCTGGTCGCGCACGACGATCTCGTGGGTGGTGAGGGTGGAGCCCAGGTGGATCGCGTCGCAGGTGGCGATCACGAAGCCCGAGTGGACCGACCGGCTGTGGCTCGCGTTCAGCTCGATGCCCATCGCCAGGCGGCCCGCGCCGGCGTGCACGTTCGCCGCGATCGAGCCCATCGACTCGGCGAGCACGACGTGCGCGCCGCCGTGCAGGATGCCGACCGGCTGCCGGTTGCCCTCGACGGGCATCGAGGCCACCGAGTGCTGCGGGGTGAGCTCGTGCCAGAGGATCCCCATCCGCTCGGCGAGCTCGCCCATGCCGCGGCCGATCCCGGCGACCAGGTCGAGCGCGGGCGGGCGGATCCAGGCGGTCGTGGTGGGGGTCGGCTCGGTCACGTCGCTCCTCGCGCTGGAGCCTCGGAGCGGCCCTGACCGGCGGGCGCGAGCGGGCCGATCCGGTGTCGGAGGCGCTGTGTAGTCTGGCCCTGTGTCAGATCCGGAACAGCCTACCCTCCTGCTCGTCGACGGCCATTCCCTGGCGTTCCGGGCGTTCTACGCGCTCCCGGTCGACAGCTTCCAGACCCGCGAGGGCCAGCACACGAACGCCATCCACGGCTTCCTCTCGATGCTGATCCTGCTGCTGAAGAACGAGAAGCCGACCCACCTCGGCGTCGCGTTCGACATCTCCCGCTACTCGTTCCGCACGCGCGAGTACCCGGAGTACAAGGGCACCCGCGGCGAGACGCCGCCCGAGTTCAAGGGCCAGGTCCCCCTCCTCGAGGAGGCGCTGCACGCCATGAACATCCGGACCGTCTCGAAGGAGGACTTCGAGGCCGACGACATCCTCGCGACGCTCGCGCGCCAGGGGGCCGAGGCCGGCTTCCGCGTGCTGGTCGTCTCGGGCGATCGCGACACCATCCAGCTGGTGACCCCGGACGTCACCCTGCTCTACCCCTCCACCCAGGGCGTCTCGCAGCTCACCCGCTACGACCGCGACAAGGTGTTCGAGAAGTACGGCGTCGAGCCGCACCAGTACCCCGAGATCGCCGCCCTCGTCGGCGAGACCAGCGACAACCTGCCCGGCGTCGACAAGGTCGGCCCCAAGACGGCCGCGAAGTGGGTCAACCAGTACGGCACGGTCGCCGACATCATCGCCCACGCCGACGAGATCAAGGGCGTGGTCGGCGAGAAGCTACGCGAGCAGAAGGAGAACGCGCTCCGCAACCGCCGCCTCAACCGGCTGGTGACGGACGTCGAGCTCCCCCTCGGGCCGCACGATCTGACGCGCCGTCCGATCGATCCCGACGCGGTCCGCGAGATCTTCAGCCGCCTCGAGTTCAAGACCCTGCAGGAGCGGGTCCTCACGATCGCCGCGGAGGAGGGCGTCGACGGCGCTGCCGCGGCCCTGGCGGGCGACGTGGTCACGACCTCCGCACCCGCCGTCCGCACCCTGGTCGACGAGGAGCTCGCGCACTGGCTCGACCGCGTGTCGGCGAAGGGCACCGCGCCGGTCGCCGTGCAGGTCCTGCTCGGAGCCGGCGGGCTCGAGGGTGTGGGCCTCGCGGTCGAGAAGGAGACGGCGTTCGTCCCGTGGGCCGCCGAGCGGCCCGACTACACCGCGCTCGAGCAGTGGCTGGCCGGGCCCGCCCCCAAGTACTTCGCCGACGCGAAGCCCCAGATCAAGGCGCTGCGGAGGGCCGGACTCCCCGTCGCGGGGCTCGCGTTCGACACCCGCGTCGCCTCCTGGCTGGTGCAGCCCACCGGGCATCCGGCCACGCTCGCGGCGCAGGTCGCGCAGCACCTCGACGAGACCATGGCGCAGGGCGACCCGAACCAGCTGGTCCCCACCGTCGAGCCGATGGGGCCCGCCACCGAGGCCTGGTACGCGTACCGGCTCGTCGCTCCGCTGCGCGAGCGGCTGGGCGAGGGGATGCTCTCGGTGCTCGTCGACATCGAGCTGCCGATCGTCCAGGTCCTCGCGACGATGGAGCTCACCGGCGTCGCGATCGACGCCGACGTGCTGGCGCGCCTCCGCGCCGAGCTGACCGTCTCGGCCGCCGACCTCGCGAGCCGCGCGTTCGCCGAGATCGGCCACGAGATGAACCTCGGCTCGCCCAAGCAGCTGCAGCAGGTCCTCTTCGAGGAGCTCGACATGCCGCGCACCCGGGCCACGAAGACGGGCTACACCACCGACGCCTCCGCCCTCGCCGACCTGCAGGAGTCCCACCCGCACCCGTTCCTCGGGCTGCTCCTCGAGCACCGCGACGCGACCAAGCTCAAGCAGATCATCGAGACGCTCGAGAAGTCGGTCACCGCCGACGGCCGGATCCACACCAGCTACGACCAGACCGGCACGGCCACCGGCCGGATCTCCTCCAACGACCCGAACCTGCAGAACATCCCCGTCCGCAGCGAGGTGGGCCGCCGCATCCGCACCGCCTTCGTCCACGGAGCGGACGCGAGCACCCTCCTCACCGCCGACTACTCGCAGATCGAGATGCGGATCATGGCGCACCTCTCCGGCGACGCCGGGCTGATCGAGGCCTTCCACTCCGGCGAGGACCTGCACCGCTTCGTCGGGTCGCGGATCTTCGGCGTCGATCCGGGCGACGTCACCTCGGCCATGCGCAACAAGGTCAAGGCGATGTCGTACGGCCTCGCCTACGGCCTGAGCGCCTTCGGCCTGTCGAAGCAGCTGCGCATCTCGAGCGCCGAGGCCAAGCAGCTGATGACCGACTACTTCGTCCGCTTCGGCGCGGTGCGCGACTACCTCCGCAGCGTCGTCGAGCAGGCCCGCGAGACCGGCTACACCGAGACGATCTTCGGTCGCCGGCGTCCGTTCCCCGACCTGCAGAGCGCGAACCGCGTCCTCCGCGACAACGCCGAGAGGGCGGCACTCAACTCGCCGATCCAGGGCTCGGCCGCCGACATCATGAAGCGCGCGATGATCGGCGTGCAGGCCGACCTCGACGAGCAGGGGCTCGGCTCTCGGATGCTCCTCCAGGTGCACGACGAGCTGATCTTCGACGTCGCCCCCGGCGAGGAGGAGCCGCTCGAGGCGATCGTCCGCGGCCGGATGGCGGGTGCCGCCGACCTGAGCGTCCCGCTCGAGGTGCAGGTGGGCCACGGGTCCGACTGGGACGTCGCCGCGCACTGAGCCGGCCGCAGGGCCTGGCTAGGCTCGGAGGCATGAGCACCGACACCCCCCGCGAGCCCACCGCCGTCGACGCCGTCGCCGAGCGCTGGGTCGACACGCTCGTCGACCTCGACCCCACCCTCGGCACCGCGATCGGACGCAGCGGCGCGAACGGCCGTCTGGGCGACTACTCGCCGGCCGGTCTCGAGCAGGCCCGGGCGGCGACCGCCTCGGCCCTCGCCGAGCTCGAGGCCGCCGACCCCGTGGACGACGTCGACCGCGTCACGGTCGCCGACCTCGGCGCCGAGCTCCGGCTCTCCCTGGAGGGGCACGACGCCGGTCTGCCGCTGCGGGACCTCAACGTGATCGCGTCCCCGGCGCAGGAGCTGCGCGACGTCTTCGACCTGATGCCGACGGACGAGGTCGCCGACTGGGAGGCGGTCGCCGAGCGGCTGCTGGCCGTGCCGGCCGCCCTCGAGGGCTACGCGGAGACCCTGCGCGAGGGGATCCGCACCGGCGTGGTCCCCGCCCGCCGCCAGGTCGAGCTCGTCGCCGAGCAGGCGCGGAAGATCGCCGCTCCCCGCGGGTTCTTCGCCGAGCTGGCCGCGGAGGCCGCTCCCGCCGCCGGATCCCTGCCCGCGTCGCTCGCTCAGCGGCTGGAGGACGGCGCCCGCCGTGCCTCGGCCGCCTACGGGTCGCTCGCGCAGTTCCTCCGGGGCGAGCTCGCCCCCGCCGCGACCGAGCAGGACGCCGTCGGCCGGGAGCTGTACGCGCTGCACTCCCGCCGCTTCCTCGGCGCTGTCGTCGACCTCGACGAGACCTACGAGTGGGGGATCGAGGAGCTGGCCCGCATGACGTCCGAGCAGGAGGCGATCGCGCGCGAGATCCTGCCCGGCGCCTCCGTCGCCGAGGCGATCGCCCACCTCGAGGCGGACCCGGCCCGCACTCTGCACGGCGTCGACGCTCTGCAGGCGTGGATGCAGGAGACCAGCGACCGCTCCGTCCGCGAGCTCGCCGGCACCGCCTTCGACATCCCGGAGGAGGTGCGCCGCCTCGAGTGCAGGATCGCGCCGACCCAGGAGGGCGGCATCTACTACACCGGTCCGAGCGACGACTTCTCGCGCCCGGGGCGGATGTGGTGGTCGGTCCCGGCCGGAGTCACCGAGTTCGCCACCTGGCGGGAGCTGACCACGGTCTACCACGAGGGCGTCCCGGGCCATCACCTGCAGATCGGCCAGGCCGTCCACAACCGCGCCCGCCTCAACACCTGGCGCCGTCAGCTCGCCGGGACCTCCGGCCACGCCGAGGGCTGGGCGCTCTACGCGGAGCGGCTGATGGAGCGCTTCGGCTACCTCGACGACCCGGCCGACCGCCTGGGCATGCTCGACGGCCAGCGGATGCGCGCGGCGCGCGTCGTGCTGGACATCGGCGTGCACCTCCAGAAGCCGATGCCGGGCTCCGGCACCGTCTGGACCGCCGAGTCGGCCCTCGACTTCATGCGGGCCAACGTGAACATGGACGACGCGTTCGTGCGCTTCGAGGTGAACCGGTACCTCGGCTGGCCGGGGCAGGCTCCGTCCTACAAGATCGGGCAGCGGATCTGGGAGCAGCTGCGCGACGAGGCGGAGGCGCGCGAGGGCGCCGCGTTCTCGCTCGCGGCCTTCCACCGGAGGGCGCTCGACCTCGGCGGCGTCGGTCTCGACACCCTCCGCTCCTCCCTCGCCGGCTGACTCCGGAACCCGCGCCTGGACGGGCGCGGCGAGATTGCCGTGCGCCTCCCGGGGCGTCTAAGCTGGGGTGTCACATCTGTGGCGCCGCCGTGCCCGCGGCGCGCGAGGAAGGCCGGTCCTCCGGCCGGCCGAGCGCGGCTCCCGGGCCGGAGGCACATCCCTCACCACCGCAGTGGTCACCACTCCGCCGAGCCGCGAGGCCCGCAGGCGGCCGCCGCCCGAGACCCATCCATCCTGGAGCATCCCTTAATGACAACCGCAACGACCGACAAGGCAACCAAGCAGGTCGCGATCAACGACATCGGGTCTGCTGAAGACTTTCTTGCCGCGGTCGAAAAGACTCTGAAGTTCTTCAACGACGGAGACCTCATCGAAGGCACCGTCGTGAAGATCGACCGCGACGAGGTCCTCCTCGACGTCGGCTACAAGACCGAGGGCGTCATCCCCTCGCGCGAGCTCTCCATCAAGCACGACGTCGACCCCTCCGAGGTCGTCAACGTGGGCGACAGCGTCGAGGCCCTCGTCCTCCAGAAGGAGGACAAGGAGGGTCGCCTGATCCTGTCCAAGAAGCGTGCGCAGTACGAGCGCGCGTGGGGCGACGTCGAGAAGATCAAGGAGTCGGACGGCGTCGTCACCGGCTCGGTCATCGAGGTCGTCAAGGGCGGTCTCATCGTCGACATCGGCCTCCGCGGCTTCCTCCCGGCCTCGCTCATCGAGCTGCGCCGCGTCCGCGATCTCACGCCGTACCTCGGCCAGGAGATCGAGGCGAAGATCCTCGAGCTCGACAAGAACCGCAACAACGTGGTCCTGTCGCGTCGCGCGCTCCTCGAGCAGACCCAGTCCGAGAGCCGCACCACGTTCCTGAACAACCTGCACAAGGGTCAGGTCCGCAAGGGCGTCGTGTCGTCGATCGTCAACTTCGGTGCGTTCGTCGACCTCGGCGGCGTCGACGGTCTCGTCCACGTCTCCGAGCTCTCCTGGAAGCACATCGAGCACGCCTCCGAGGTCGTCGAGGTGGGCCAGGAGGTCACCGTCGAGATCCTCGAGGTCGACCTCGACCGCGAGCGCGTGTCGCTCTCGCTCAAGGCGACCCAGGAGGACCCGTGGCAGGTCTTCGCCCGCACCCACGCGATCGGACAGGTCGCGCCGGGCAAGGTCACGAAGCTGGTCCCGTTCGGTGCCTTCGTCCGCGTCGCGGACGGCATCGAGGGCCTCGTCCACATCTCCGAGCTGTCGGGCAAGCACGTCGAGCTCGCCGAGCAGGTCGTGTCGGTCGGCGAAGAGGTGTTCGTCAAGGTCATCGACATCGACCTCGACCGTCGCCGCATCTCCCTCTCGCTCAAGCAGGCGAACGAGAACGTCGACCCCGAGGGCACCGAGTTCGACCCGGCGCTCTACGGCATGGCCACGGAGTACGACGACCAGGGGAACTACAAGTACCCCGAGGGCTTCGACCCCGAGACCAACGAGTGGCGCGAGGGCTTCGAGTCGCAGCGCGAGGCCTGGGAGCTGGAGTACGCCGCTGCTCAGGCGCGCTGGGAGGCCCACAAGGCCCAGGTGGCCAAGTCGCAGGAGGAGGCGGCCACCGTCTCCGAGGGCGTCTCGGTCGGCGCCGGCTTCACCAGCGAGTCGACCACCGGCGGCACCCTCGCCGACGACGAGTCGCTCGCCGCGCTCCGCGAGAAGCTGTCCTCGAACAACTGATCGCGAGCACATCGCATCGAACGGCCGGTCCCCTCGGGGGCCGGCCGTCCGGCGTTCCGGGCGACGGCGCTGGGTAGGGTGGCCGGGTGCATCTCGTCGCCCTCACCGGAGGCATCGCCTCGGGCAAGTCCACCGTCGCCCGCCGTCTCGCCGAGCACGGAGCGGTGGTGGTCGACGCCGACGTCCTCGCGCGCGAGGTCGTCGAGCCGGGGGAGCCGGCGCTGGCGGCGATCGCCGAGCGCTTCGGCCCGTCCGTGATCCGCGCGGACGGCGCGCTCGACCGCCCGGCGCTCGGCGCGATCGTCTTCTCGGACGCGGCGGCCCGCGCCGACCTCAATGCGATCACCCATCCGGCGGTGACCCTCCGTTCGCAGCGGCTGTTCGCGGAGGCCGCCGAGGCGGACCCGGCCGCGGTGGTCGTCTACGACGTCCCCCTCCTCGCCGAGGGCCGTGGAGCGGGGGAGTTCGACGAGGTGGTCGTCGTGCACGCGCCGCAGCACCTCCGCATCGAGCGTCTCGTCGCCCTCCGGGGACTGACCGAGGAGGAGGCTCGTGCGCGGGTCTCGTCGCAGGCGAGCGACGAGGAGCGCCTCGCCCTCGCCGACGTCGTGATCGACTCCTCCGGCACGCTGGAGGAGACGCTCGCTCGGACCGACGCGCTGTGGGAGCGTCTCGCCCGCTGACGGTCCGTCCCGGACACCCGCCCTCGTGGCCGAGCGGCCCGGCCGGAGAGCGCACCCCCGTTCGCCGCCAGCGCACGCGCCGTCCGGTGTCGGTGGTCGCGGCTACGCTTCGAACCATGGAGCCAACCCGTGCCGTGCACCCGTTCGAGGTCATCAGCGAGTACAAGCCGAGCGGTGACCAGCCCGGCGCGATCGCCGATCTGAGCGCCCGCATCAACGCCGGCGAGACCGATGTCGTCCTGCTGGGCGCCACCGGGACCGGCAAGTCCGCGACCACGGCCTGGCTCGTCGAGGCCGTGCAGCGCCCCACGCTCGTGCTCGCGCACAACAAGACCCTCGCCGCGCAGCTCGCCAACGAGTTCCGCGAGCTGTTCCCCAACAACGCCGTCGAGTACTTCGTCTCGTACTACGACTACTACCAGCCCGAGGCCTACGTCCCGCAGACCGACACCTTCATCGAGAAGGACAGCTCGGTCAACGCCGAGGTCGAGCGGCTGCGCCACTCCACCACGAACTCGCTCCTGAGCCGCCGCGACGTGATCGTGGTGTCGACCGTCTCGTGCATCTACGGCCTCGGCCAGCCCGAGCAGTACCTCGAGGCGATGGTGGCGCTCCAGGTCGGCCAGCGGGTCGACCGGGACCGCCTCATCCGCAAGTTCGTGTCGATGCAGTACGCGCGCAACGACGTCGACTTCGCCCGCGGCACCTTCCGGGTGCGGGGCGACACGATCGAGATCATCCCGATGTACGAGGAGCTCGCGATCCGGATCGAGATGTTCGGCGACGAGATCGAGGCGCTCTACACGCTCCACCCGCTCACCGGCGACATCGTCCGGAAGCTCGACTCCGTGTCGGTCTTCCCCGGCTCGCACTACGTCGCCAGCCAGGACGTCATGCACCGTGCGATCGACACCATCCAGCAGGAGCTCGAGGTGCGCCTGGCCGACCTCGAGAAGCAGAACAAGCTCCTCGAGGCGCAGCGCCTGCGGATGCGCACGACCTTCGATCTCGAGATGATGCAGCAGATCGGATTCTGCTCCGGCATCGAGAACTACTCCCGCCACATCGACGGCCGCGAGTCGGGCGAGGCCCCGCACTGCCTGCTCGACTACTTCCCGGACGACTTCCTCGTCGTGATCGACGAGTCGCACGTGACGGTGCCGCAGATCGGTGCGATGTACGAGGGCGACGCCTCCCGCAAGCGCACGCTGGTCGAGCACGGCTTCCGCCTGCCCTCGGCGATGGACAACCGGCCCCTGAAGTGGGAGGAGTTCAAGTCTCGCGTCGGCCAGACCGTCTACCTCTCGGCGACTCCGGGCCGCTACGAGATGGGCATCGCCGACGGCATCGTCGAGCAGATCATCCGCCCGACCGGCCTGATCGATCCCGAGATCGTCGTCAAGCCGACGAAGGGCCAGATCGACGACCTGCTCGAGGAGATCAAGCGCCGCACCGAGCGCGACGAGCGCGTGCTCGTCACGACGCTGACGAAGCGCATGGCCGAGGAGCTCACCGACTTCCTCACGGAGGCCGGCGTCCGCGTCCGCTACCTGCACTCCGATGTCGACACCCTGCGCCGCGTCGAGCTCCTCTCGGAGCTGCGGGCGGGCGTGTACGACGTCCTGGTCGGCATCAACCTGCTGCGCGAGGGGCTCGACCTGCCGGAGGTCTCGCTCGTGGCGATCCTCGACGCCGACAAGGAGGGCTTCCTCCGCTCGTCCACGTCGCTCATCCAGACGATCGGCCGTGCGGCGCGCAACGTCTCGGGCGAGGTCCACATGTACGCCGACAAGGTGACGGACTCGATGCGGCTCGCGATCGACGAGACCGACCGCCGACGCGAGAAGCAGGTCGCCTACAACCTCGACCACGGCATCGACCCGACGCCGCTGCGGAAGAAGATCGCCGACATCACCGACGCCCTCGCCCGCGAGGGGGCCGACACCGCCAAGCTGCTCGCCGGGCGCGACGCCAAGAAGAAGAGCCCGACGCCGAACCTGCGCCGTCAGGGTCTCGCCGCGAACGGCGGCAACGACCTCGAGGCGATCATCTCCGACCTCAACGGGCAGATGCTCCAGGCGGCGGGCGAGCTCAAGTTCGAGCTCGCGGCCCGGCTGCGGGACGAGGTCCAGGAGCTCAAGCGCGAGCTCCGCCAGATGGAGAAGGCCGGGCACCTGTCCTGATCGGGGGCGCTGATCCGCAAGGGGAGGGGCCCGCGGATCAGCGCCCAGCGAACGCCACGGGCGATGTCGGTGGCTCCGCATACACTTTCGGAGTGTCGATCCTGAACGCCGTTACGGACCCCTCCTCCACCCCCTCTCCCTCCTTCCACCGCTTCGTCTCCTCGCTCGACGAGTCGTCCTCGAAGCTGGTGGTGAGCGGCGCGCGGGTGCACAACCTGCAGAACGTCGACCTCGAGATCCCGCGCGACTCGATGGTGGTGTTCACCGGTCTCTCGGGCTCGGGCAAGTCCTCCCTGGCCTTCGACACGATCTTCGCGGAGGGCCAGCGGCGCTACGTCGAGTCCCTCTCCGCGTACGCCCGCCAGTTCCTCGGGCAGGTGGACCGGCCGGACGTCGACTTCATCGAGGGCCTCAGCCCCGCGGTCTCGATCGACCAGAAGTCGACGAACCGCAACCCGCGCTCGACCGTCGGCACGATCACCGAGATCTTCGACTACATGCGTCTGCTGTGGGCGCGCATCGGCGTCCCGCACTGCCCCATCTGCAGCGAGCGGATCTCCGCGCAGACCGTGCAGCAGATCGCCGACCAGCTGATGGAGCTCGAGACCGGTACCCGCTACCAGATCCTCAGCCCCGTCGTCTCCCAGAAGAAGGGCGAGTTCGTCGACCTCTTCAAGGAGCTGACCGCGGGCGGCTACTCCCGCGCCATGGTGGACGGGAAGCTCGTCCAGCTGAGCGAGCCGCCGGTGCTCAAGAAGCAGTACAAGCACGACATCTCCGTCGTGGTCGACCGGCTCGTGGCCGGCCCCGACATCCTCGGGCGCCTCACCGACTCGCTCGAGACGGCCCTGCGGCTCACCGACGGCATCGTGCAGATCAACTACGTCGACGGCGAGGGCGACGGCGCCTGGACCACCTACTCCGAGAAGCTGTCCTGCCCCAACAACCACCCGATCTCGCTGACCGAGATCGAGCCGCGGACCTTCTCCTTCAACGCGCCCTTCGGCGCCTGCCCGGAGTGCTCGGGCCTCGGCACGCGCATGTCGGTCGACGACGAGCTGCTGCTCGGCGACCCCGACCTGAGCATCGCCGAGGGCGTCATTGTCCCCTGGACCACCCAGGGCAAGGGCTTGTTCCAGTACTACGAGAAGCTGCTCGACGGCCTCTCCCGCGACCTCGGCTTCACGCTCACCACCCCGTGGAAGCGCCTCAGCACCGAGGTGCAGCAGGCCGTCCTCCACGGCGACAACTTCGAGGTCAAGGTCAAGTGGAAGAACCGCTACGGCCGCGAGATGAGCTACACCTCGGGCTTCGAGGGCGTCGTGCCCTACATCGAGCGCCAGTTCGTCCAGGCCGAGACCGACGTCCAGCGCACCCGCTGGTCCGAGTTCCTCCGCGAGGTGCCCTGCCCCGTGTGCAAGGGCTCCCGCCTGAAGCCGGAGGTGCTCGCCGTGCTCGTGCACGGGGCGAGCATCGCGGACGTGGCCGACCTCAGCCTCGGCGACGCCCAGGACTTCATGAGCCGGCTCGAGCTGACCGACCGCGAGGCGCACATCGCCGCGCAGGTGCTGCGCGAGATCCGCGCGCGCATCGACTTCCTCATCGAGGTCGGGCTCAACTACCTCAACCTCTCGCGCGCCGCCGCCTCCCTGTCGGGCGGCGAGGCGCAGCGCATCCGCCTGGCGACCCAGATCGGCTCCGGGCTGACCGGCGTGCTCTACGTGCTCGACGAGCCGAGCATCGGCCTGCACCAGCGCGACAACCGCCGCCTGATCGACACCCTCATCAAGCTGCGCGATCTGGGCAACACGCTGATCGTGGTCGAGCACGACGAGGACACCATCCGCACCGCCGACTGGATCGTCGACATCGGCCCGGGCGCCGGGGTCAACGGCGGCAAGGTCGTGCACTCCGGCTCCTACGAGTCGCTGCTCGAGAACACCCACTCGCTCACCGGCGACTACGTCTCGGGCCGCAAGGCGATCGAGGTCCCGAAGAAGCGGCGGAAGATCGACCGCAAGCGGATGATCAAGGTCGTCGGGGCGAACGCCAACAACCTCCGCAAGGTCGACGCGGAGTTCCCGCTCGGCACGTTCGTCGCGGTCACCGGGGTCTCCGGCTCCGGCAAGAGCACCCTCGTGAACGACATCCTCTACCGCGTGCTCGCCAACCAGCTCAACGGCGCCCGCAAGGTGCCGGGCAAGCACACGCGCGTCACCGGCCTCGAGAACCTCGACAAGGTCGTGCACGTCGACCAGAACCCGATCGGCCGCACGCCGCGCTCGAACCCCGCCACCTACACGGGCGTGTTCGACCGCATCCGCAACCTCTTCGCCGAGACCACCGAGGCGAAGGCGCGGGGGTACCTGCCCGGACGCTTCAGCTTCAACGTCAAGGGCGGCCGCTGCGAGGCCTGCTCGGGCGACGGCACCATCAAGATCGAGATGAACTTCCTGCCCGACGTCTACGTGGCGTGCGAGGTCTGCGGGGGAGCGCGCTACAACCGCGACACACTGACCGTGCACTACAAGGGCAAGAACATCGCCGAGGTGCTCGACATGCCGATCGCCGAGGCGGCCGACTTCTTCGAGCCCATCACGGCGATCCACCGCTTCCTCCGCACGCTGGTGGAGGTGGGCCTCGGCTACGTCCGCCTCGGCCAGAGCGCGACCACGCTCTCCGGCGGCGAGGCGCAGCGCGTCAAGCTGGCCACCGAGCTCCAGCGCCGCTCCAACGGCCGCAGCGTCTACGTGCTCGACGAGCCGACGACGGGCCTGCACTTCGAGGACGTCCGCAAGCTCCTCCTCGTCCTCAACGGCCTGGTCGACAAGGGCAACACGGTGATCACCATCGAGCACAACCTCGACGTCATCAAGTCCGCCGACTGGCTGATCGACATGGGTCCCGAGGGCGGCGCCGGCGGCGGACAGGTGGTCGCGGTGGGCACCCCCGAGCACGTGGCGAAGGTCGAGGGCAGCCACACCGGCATGTTCCTCGCCGAGATCCTCGGCTGACGCGAGCGAGAGGCATGGCGCAGACAGTCGACTTCCGGCCGAAGCCGGGTGAGATCCCGACCCTCCCCGGCGTGTACCGCTTCACGGACGCCCGGGGGCGGGTGCTCTACGTGGGCAAGGCCAAGAACCTCCGCGCGCGGCTGAGCAACTACTTCGCCCCGCTGCCGAGCCTGCACGAGCGCACCCGGCGGATGGTCACCTCGGCCTCCGGGGTCGAGTGGACCGTCGTCGGCACCGACGTCGAGGCCCTGCAGCTCGAGTTCACCTGGATCAACGAGTTCGATCCCCCCTTCAACGTCAAGTTCCGCGACGACAAGTCCTACCCCTACATGGCGGTGACGCTCGGCGACGAGGCCCCGCGGGTGATGGTCACGCGGAACGCCAAGATCAGGAAGGCCCGCTACTTCGGGCCCTACCCGAAGATCTGGGCGATCCACGAGACGATCGACCTGATGATCAAGGCGTTCCCGATCAGGACCTGCAACGACTCCAACTACAAGCGCGCCATGCAGAGCGGCAAGCCCTGCTTCGCGTCGCAGATCGGCCGCTGCGGCGGGCCCTGCTCCCACCGTGTCACCTTCGCCGAGCACCGCGAGATGGTCGACCGCTTCGTCGCCTTCATGGGCAGCCACGACCGCCGGATGATCGGCGAGCTCGAGAAGGAGATGCGCGAGGCCGCCGCGGCGATGGAGTACGAGCGCGCCGGCAAGCTGCGCGATCAGGCCGCCGCCCTCGACGCGGTCCTCGCCAAGAGCGCGGTCGTGCTCAAGGACAACGTGGACGTCGACCTCTACGCGATCGTCCACGACGAGCTCGCCGCCTCCGTGCAGCAGTTCCGGGTCCGCGGCGGGCGCATCCGCGGCGAGCGGGGCTGGGTCGTCGACAAGGAGCTCGACATGAGCACGGCGGAGCTCGTCGACACGGCCCTCCAGGCCGCCTACGAGACCGGCGACGTCCCGCCCCGGGAGGTCGTCGTGCCGGAGCTGCCCGAGGACACTGAGGCGCTCGAGGAGTGGCTGAGCGGACTGCGCGGCACGAACGTGCGCCTCCGAGCGGCCCAGCGCGGAGACAAGGCCGCCCTCCTCGAGACGGCGACGCAGAACGCGAAGCACTCGCTGATGCTCTACAAGACCCGCCGCTCCGCCGACTTCACCGCTCGGACGCAGGCCCTGGAGGACATCCGCGACGCCCTCGGCATGAGCGAGGCGCCGCTCCGGATGGAGTGCTACGACGTCTCCCATCTCAGCGGCACCAACATCGTCGCCTCGATGGTGGTCTTCGAGGACGGGCTCGCGCGGAAGGACCAGTACCGGCGGTTCTCCATCGCGGAATCGACGGACGACACCGAGTCGCTGCACCAGGTGCTCACCCGCCGCCTCGCCTATCTCCGCGAGCCGGTCGAGCCCGCGGCGGTCGACCCCGAGACCGGCGAGGCCAAGCGGCGCAAGTTCTCGTACCCCCCGCAACTGCTGATCGTCGACGGCGGCCAGCCGCAGGTCGCGGCGGCGCAGCGCGCGCTCGACGAGTCCGGGGTGACCGGCATCACCCTCTGCGGGATCGCCAAGCGCCTCGAGGAGATCTGGCTGCCGGACTCCGACTTCCCCGTCATCCTGCCGCGCAACAGCGATGCGCTCTTCCTCTTCCAGCGCATCCGCGACGAGGCGCACCGCTTCGCGATCACCCACCAGAGGACGCGTCGCAAGCGCGACATCTCGTCGCAGCTGGCCGAGGTGCCCGGGCTCGGAGGCACGCGCGTCCGCGACCTGCTGAAGCACTTCGGATCCGTCGCCCGGCTCCGCGAGGCGGGCGAGGCCGAGATCGCCGAGGTCAAGGGCATCGGCCCGACGCTGGCGGGCGCGATCCACGCGCACCTGCATCCGGACGGGTCCGCCGTCGGGGGCACGCCCTAGGCTGGAGGCCCGCGCTCCGGGGGAGAGCGGCCGGTGCCCGGCACCGAGGACACGAGCAGACACGAGCACGGAGAGCGCATGAGCACGGAGAGCGAGCAGCAGGACGTGCTGATCGTCACGGGGATGTCCGGAGCGGGCCGGTCCACGGCCGCGAACGCGCTGGAGGACCTCGGCTGGTACGTCGTCGACAACCTGCCGCCGCAGATGCTGCGCCCGCTGGTCGACCTGGCGCAGCGTGCGGGGGACACGCTGCCGAAGATCGCGGCGGTCGTCGACGTCCGCGGACGCGACTTCTTCGAGGACCTCGGCGACATCGTCCGCGAGCTGCGCGCCGGGGTCGACCTCCGAGTGGTGTTCCTCGAGGCCACCGACGCCGCGCTCGTCCGTCGCTTCGAGCAGGTGCGCCGTCCGCACCCGCTGCAGGGCCGGGGGACCCTCCTCGACGGCATCTCCGCCGAGCGGACGCGCCTCGCTCAGCTGCGGGAGTCGGCCGACATCGTCATCGACACCTCGGATCTCAACATCCACCAGCTGGCCACCAGCATCACCGAGCGCTTCGCCGAGGCCGGCCGCGCGGGCCTCCAGGTCACGGTGATGAGCTTCGGCTTCAAGTACGGGCTGCCGACGGACGCCGACATGGTGGCCGACGCGCGGTTCCTGCCGAACCCGTACTGGATCCCGGAGCTGCGTCCGCACACGGGTCTCGACGAAGAGGTGAGAGACTACGTGCTGGCCCAGCAGGGCGCCGAGGAGTTCATCGACTCCTACTCCCGGGCCCTGCGCCCCGTGCTCGACGGCTACCAGCGCGAGAACAAGCGCCACGCGACCATCGCGATCGGCTGCACGGGAGGCAAGCACCGCTCCGTCGCGGTCGCGGGCCGTGTCGCCGCCCGTCTGGCCGAGCTGCCGGGCGTCGCCGTCAACGTGGCGCACCGCGACCTCGGCCGAGAATGATCCCCGCGCGCTCAGCCGCGCACCCGACGTAAGGAAGACTCCGTGGCCCTCACCGCAGACGTCAAGGGCGAACTGGTCGCGATCGTCTCGCGCAAGAACACCGTCCGTGCCGCCGAACTGGCGACCATCCTCCGCTTCTCCGGAGGACTGCACATCATCTCCAACCGCCTCGCGGTCGAGGTCGAGCTCGACTCCGCCCCGCTCGCGACCCGCGTGCGCCGCGACCTCGCCGAGCTGTACGGCGTCCGCAGCGAGGGCAGCATCGTCTCGGCCGGCGGATCCCGGAGGACCACGAGCTGGCTGGTGCGCGTCGTCGAGGGCGGGGACACCCTCGCCCGGCAGACCGGCCTCCTCGACCAGCGGGGCCGGCCCGTCCGCGGCCTGCCCAACCGCCTCACGACCGGCTCCCGCGAGGAGCTCGCCGCCCTGTGGCGCGGCGCCTTCCTCGCCCAGGGCTCGCTGACCGACCCGGGCCGCTCCGCGGCGCTCGAGATCATCTGCCCCGGCAACGAGGCGGCCATGGCGATCGTCGGAGCCGCCGGACGCCTGGGAGTCCAGGCCAAGTCCCGCGAGGTGCGCGGCGTCCACCGGGTCGTCATCCGCGACGGCGAGAGCATCAGCGCGATGCTCACCCTGATGGGCGCGACCGCGACCGTCGCGAGCTGGGAGGAGCTGCGCCAGCGCCGCGAGGTGCGGGCGACCGCGAACCGCCTCGTCAACTTCGACGACGCGAACCTCCGCCGCTCCGCCCAGGCCGCCGTCGCGGCGTGCGCCCGCGTCGAGCGCGCGATGGAGATCCTGGGCGACGACATCCCCGAGCACCTCCGCTACGCCGGGCGCCTGCGCCTCGCGCACCGCGACGCGAGCCTCGACGAGCTCGGCCACCACGCCGATCCGCCGATGACGAAGGACGCCGTCGCCGGCCGCATCCGCCGCCTCCTCGCGATGGCCGACAAGCGCGCGTCCGACCTCGACATCCCGGGCACCGACGCGAACCTCCCGGCCGAGCTGCAGGACCTGTAGGCCCGGCCGCACGGCGCGCCCCGCCCGGCGAACGCTGAGTGTCTCCTGGTCGAACAACGCAAGCCCTCCGAACGCGGTGGGGCCCCCTCGCTAGACTGATCGGGTCGCTCAGGACACTCCCGGCCCTCCTCCTCCGCCTCGCGGAGGACGCCGAGACGCCGGCGGGTCGCACGGGAGCGACGACCACGAACAGGAGATCGCACATGGCTGACTACACGCTCGCCGAACTGCCCTACGACTACTCGGCCCTCGAGCCGAACATCAGTGGGCGGATCATGGAGCTCCACCACGACAAGCACCACGCGACGTACGTGGCCGGGGCGAACACCGCCCTCGCCTCGCTGCAGGAGGCTCGCGACAGCGAGAACCTCGCGAACGTGAACAAGCTCCAGAAGGACCTCGCCTTCAACCTCGCCGGTCACGTGAACCACACCGTGTTCTGGAACAACCTCTCGCCGGACGGCGGCGACAAGCCCGTCGGCGAGCTCGCCGCGGCCATCGACGACAACTTCGGGTCGTTCGACAAGTTCCGCGCCCACTTCACCGCCTCGGCCCTCGGCATCCAGGGCTCCGGCTGGTCGATCCTCGCCTGGGACTCGCTCGGCGAGAAGCTCATCATCGAGCAGCTCTACGACCACCAGGGCAACCTCGCCGCGGCGACCGTCCCGGTCCTCCTCCTCGACATGTGGGAGCACGCCTTCTACCTCGACTACGTCAACGTGAAGGCCGACTACGTCAAGGCGTTCTGGAACATCGTGAACTGGGCCGACGTCTCCGCGCGCTTCGAGAAGGCCCGCGAGAAGACTTCGGGCCTGCTGCTACTGTCGTAGCGATCTCGGCGTCCCGGGCCCCGCGTCCGGGACGCCCTGTCGTCGGCTTCCACCCCTCCACTGCACCGTCGAGGTGCCTTTCCTCACCAGGAGATATCTGTGTCCGTCAAGATCGGCATCAACGGCTTCGGCCGTATCGGCCGTAACTTCTTCCGTGCAGCCCTCGCCAAGGGCAGCGACCTCGAGATCGTCGCGGTCAACGACCTCACCGACAACAAGGCCCTCGCGCACCTCCTGAAGTACGACTCCATCACGGGACGCCTCGACGCGACCGTCGAGCTCGACGGCGACCGCATCGTCGTCAACGGCAAGCCGATCATCGTCCTCGAGGAGCGCGACCCCGCGAACCTCCCCTGGGGCGAGCTGGGAGTCGACGTCGTCATCGAGTCGACCGGCCGCTTCACCAAGTCGGAGGACGCGCGCAAGCACATCACCGCGGGTGCCAAGAAGGTCATCGTCTCCGCTCCCGCCACGGGCAGCGACGTCGCGACCCTGGTCCTCGGCGTGAACGAGAACACCTACGACCCCGCGACGCACGACATCATCTCGAACGCGTCCTGCACCACGAACTGCCTCGCGCCGCTCGCCAAGGTGCTGCTCGACAACTTCGGCATCGAGCGCGGCCTGATGACCACGGTCCACGCGTACACCGCCGACCAGAACCTCCAGGACGGCCCGCACAGCGACCTGCGTCGCGCCCGCGCCGCCGCCGTCAACATCATCCCGACCTCGACCGGTGCCGCCAAGGCGCTCGGCCTGGTCATCCCGGAGCTCGTCGGCAAGCTCGACGGCTACGCCCTCCGCGTCCCGGTCCCGACCGGCTCGATCACCGACCTCACCGTCGAGCTGACGAAGCCCGCCACCGTCGAGGAGATCAACGCGGCGTACAAGGCGGCCTCCGAGGGAGACCTCAAGGGCATCCTCAAGTACACCGAGGACCCGATCGTCTCGAGCGACATCGTGACCGACCCGCACTCGTCGATCTTCGACGCGGGCCTCACGAAGGTCATCGGCAGCCAGGTCAAGGTCGCCTCCTGGTACGACAACGAGTGGGGCTACTCCAACCGCCTCGTCGACGTCACCGAGTTCGTCGCCGGCAAGCTCTAAGGGCTGCGCGCAGTGACGCTCCGCACTCTGGACTCACTGGGCTCCCTCGCAGGCAAGCGCGTCGTCGTCCGCTGCGATCTGAACGTCCCCCTGAAGGACGGAACGATCACGGACGACGGCCGCGTGCGCGCGTCGGTGCCCACGCTCCAGCGTCTGGTCTCCGAGGGCGCCCGAGTCGTGGTCGTGAGCCACCTCGGGCGCCCCGAGGGGAAGCCCGAGGCGAAGTACAGCCTCGCTCCCGTCGCCGCCCGCCTCGGCGAGCTGCTCGACGCTCCGGTGGCCTTCGCCGAGGACACCGTCGGGGAGGCGGCCTCGACCGCCGTCGACGCCCTCGAGGACGGCCAGGTCGTCGTCCTCGAGAACCTCCGGTTCAACGCCGGCGAGACGAGCAAGGACGAAGCCGAGCGCCGCACCTTCGCCGAGAAGCTGGCCGCCTACGGCGACGCCTTCGTCTCCGACGGGTTCGGCGTCGTGCACCGCAAGCAGGCGAGCGTCTACGAGCTCGCCGAGCTTCTCCCCAGCGCCGCCGGCACGCTGATCGCGGCCGAGCTCGAGGTGCTGGAGCGGCTCACCGAGAAGCCCGAGCGCCCCTACGCGGTCGTCCTCGGCGGCTCGAAGGTCTCGGACAAGCTCGGCGTGATCGAGCACCTGCTGCCGAAGGTCGACTCGATCCTCATCGGCGGCGGAATGCTGTTCACCTTCCTCAAGGCCCAGGGCCACGAGGTCGGCGCCAGCCTGCTGGAGGCGGACCAGGTCGACACCGTGCTCGGCTACCTCGCGAAGGCGAAGGAGCTGGGCGTGGAGATCGTCCTGCCGACGGACGTCGTCGTGGCGTCGGAGTTCGGCCCCGACGCCGAGCACCAGGTCGCCTCGGCCGACGCGATCGAGGGCACGCCCTTCGGTGAGAAGGGCCTCGGCCTGGACATCGGACCGGACACCGCCGCGCACTTCGCCGAGATCATCGCGGCGTCCGAGACGGTGTTCTGGAACGGCCCCATGGGCGTCTTCGAGCTCGAGCCGTTCGCGGCGGGCACCAAGACCGTCGCGCAGGCGCTCACCGAGGTCGACGGCCTCAGCGTCGTCGGCGGAGGCGACTCCGCCGCGGCCGTCCGCGCCCTCGGGTTCCGCGACGACCAGTTCGGCCACATCTCGACGGGAGGCGGAGCGAGCCTCGAATTCCTCGAGGGCAAGCGCCTCCCCGGACTGGAGGTCCTCGGATGGTAGACACCGCCGCCCGCACCCCGCTCATCGCCGGCAACTGGAAGATGAACCTGGACCACCTCCAGGCCATCGCCTTCGTGCAGAAGCTGGCGTGGAGCCTCAAGGACGCCGACCACGACTTCGACGGTGTCGAGGTCGCGGTGTTCCCGCCCTTCACGGACCTCCGGCCCGTGCAGATCCTCGTCGACTCGGACAAGCTGCCGCTCAAGTACGGCGCGCAGGACGTCTCGAAGTTCGACAGCGGCGCCTACACCGGTGAGATCTCGGGCCAGTTCCTGAAGCAGCTCGACTGCGACTACGTGATCGTCGGCCACTCGGAGCGTCGCACGCTCCACGGCGAGACGGACGCGGACATCGCCGCCAAGTCGGCCGCGGCCGTCAATCACGGCGTCGCTCCGATCATCTGCGTCGGCGAGACCGCGGATGACCTCGAGAAGCACGGCCCGTCGGCCGTGCCGGTCGCCCAGCTGAAGGAGGCCCTCACCGGCCTCCCCGCGGACGCCGACCTCGTCGTCGCCTACGAGCCGGTCTGGGCCATCGGCTCCGGACAGGCCGCGACGCCCGAGCAGGCCCAGCAGGTCTGCAAGGCGCTCCGCGGTGTCGTCGCCGACGTCCTCGGCGCCGACACCGCCGCGAAGACCCGCATCCTCTACGGCGGCTCCGTGAAGTCCGGCAACATCGCCGGCTTCATGCGCGAGCCCGACGTCGACGGAGCACTCGTCGGAGGCGCCAGCCTCCAGGTCGACGAGTTCGCGGCGATCGCGCGATTCCGGAACCACGTCGGGGTCTGAGTTGCTGCGACGAGAGGGCGGGCCCATCGGGCCCGCCCTCTCGTCGTCCACGCCGCTCCCCGCGCGGCGTGGCGCGGTCGGCTTCGCGACGGGGCGCGGTTCCGAGAGCGGGATGCGTTCGGCTACGTCGCTCCGCTGAGACGCGGATCGCCGGTTCGCCTCGGAGATCCCACACCGGCTTCACGCGTTGGCCGGTCCGGGGCTGTCGGCTCGTTGCGGGGTGCCCTCCGAGAGCGTGGCGCGTTCGGCTCGATCGATCCGAAAGTACGTGGATCACAGGCTCGCGGTCCGGCGACTGGAGAGGTTGTCGAGGGCGCCGCGACGAGGCCACCCGCTCCGCCCCTCGACGGACACTCGTATACATCGCCCCGAACACGGGACGACGCATTCCTCGCGGATTCGCAGGCGCCGTTATACTCGTCGGGGCGCGCAACGCGCCAGAACTTCGAAAGGTACCGCGTGGACATCCTCCAGGTCGTGCTCCAGGTCATCCTGGGCATCACGAGCCTCCTGCTCACCATGCTGATCCTGCTCCACAAGGGGCGCGGCGGCGGACTGTCCGACATGTTCGGGGGCGGAGTCACCTCCAACCTCGGCGCGTCGGGCGTCGCCGAGCGCAACCTGAACCGCATCACCGTGATCCTGGGCGTCGTCTGGCTGGCCTGCATCGTGGTGCTCGGACTCATCACCAAGTTCACCACCGGAGCATAGGGGTACTCGCAATGGCATCAGGCGGCAGTGCAATCCGCGGTTCGCGCGTCGGCGCAGGACCCATGGGCGAGCAGGACCGGGGCTTCCACGCGGAGCGCGTCGCGGTCTCCTACTGGGACGCTCTCGGCAACGAGACGGTGCGCCACTTCTCGGCGGCCCTCCCCGAGGACGAGATCCCCGAGGTGATCGACTCGCCGCAGTCCGGTCTCCCCGCGGGCCGTGACCGGGCGAACCCGCCGCAGGTCGCGAAGACCGAGCCCTACAAGACGCACCTCGCCTACGTGAAGGAGCGCCGCACCGAGGCCGAGGCGGCTCAGCTCCTCGAGGAGGCGCTGCAGCAGCTGCGCGCCCGACGAGGCACCGCGACCCCGTCCTGATCCTCACCGGACGACGAACGACGGAAGGCCCGCCCCCTCGGGGGACGGGCCTTCCGTCGTTTCCGGACCGGGCTCAGTAGCTCGGAGCGATGAGCGACTCGGGAACCTCGGCCGCAGCCTCCTGGTCGACGAAGAACACCGTGCGCTTGCGACCGAACGCGCCCGACGCGGGCACCTCGTTCGTGCTGGCACCCGCGAGCGCGAGGCCCAGGGCCGAGGCCTTGTCGGCGCCGGCGAGCACCATCCAGATGCGGTCCGACTGGTTGATCAGCGGCAGCGTGAGGGTGAGGCGCTCCGGCGGCGGCTTCGGCGAGTTGCGGACGGCGAGGACGCCGGGCGTCGTGGAGCGGATCGCGGAGCGCTCGGGGAACAGCGACGCGATGTGCCCGTCCGGCCCGACGCCGAGGAAGGTGATGTCGAAGCGCGGGTAGTCGCGCCCCTCGGAGGCGTGCTCGCGCAGCTCCGCGTCGTAGGCAGCGGCGGCGCCGTCGAGGTCCAGGCCCTCGTCCGAGGCCGGGTAGGAGTGCACGTTCGCCGCCGGCACGTCGAGGACGCTGAAGAGGTCCCCGGCCTGGACGTCGTTGCGGTCCTCGTGGCCGCGGGGCACCCAGCGCTCGTCACCCCACCAGAAGTGCACGCGCGACCAGTCCACGTTGCCGGCGGCGGAGGAGGAGCCGATCTCCTTGAGCGTGGCGGCTCCCATCGTCCCTCCGGTGAGCACGACGTTCGCCGAACCCAGGTCGTCGAGGACGTCGATCGTCTTGGTGAGGAACCGGGCGGCGACCGAGCCGGCGAGGGTCTGCTTGTCGCGGTGGACCAGCACGCGGCGTTCGGTGGTCATCTCAGGGGACTCCTTCGGGTTCGGGTGCCGATCGGCGGGGTTCGGCTCCGTGTCGGGAAGCTCTGAGGTGCGGGCGCCCTGGACGGGCGCCCACACCTCAGGAGGCGCTGCGGGCCTCGGCCTTCTCAGTGAGCATGTCGACCCCGCGCGAGATCACTTCACCGTACAGGTCATCCGGGTCGAGCCGGCGCAGCTCCTCCGCCAGGCAGTCCCGGAGGCTGCGGCGGGGGAGCGAGATGTCGTGGACCGGCTGATCGGGCTGCGTGAGCGTCGCGACGTTGGGCACCGAGCGCTCGAGCTCGATCACTCCGGAGTCGCGGATGAGCCGCACGCCGTGGATCCCGCTGGACCCGGTCGCGCTGATCGTGAGCTCGTGGTCGACGGGGATGTCGAGCTCGAGCTGCAGCCAGGCGGCGAGCAGGATCGTCGAGGGGGAGTCGGGCGCGCCCGAGACCTCGACGGCCGTGATCGGCTCGTAGGGCGGCTGGTCGAGCACGGCGGCGAGCTGCGCGCGCCAGAGGGTGAGGCGGGTCCAGGCGAAGTCGGTGTCGCCGGGGGCGTAGGTGGACGCGAGGTGGTGCAGCGCTTCCGCCGGGTTCGACTGGGCCGACGCGTCGGTGATCCGCCGAGTGGCGATCCGGCCGATCGGGGACGCGGAGGCGTTGTCCGGAGCGCTGTTCGGCCACCAAGCCACGACGGGGGCGTCGGGGAGGAGCAGGCCCGTGACCAGGCTCTCCTCGTCCTCGGCCGCGTCTCCGTAGGGACGGAGCACGACGACCTCGCTCGCGCCGGCGTCGCCTCCGACCCGGATCTGCGCGTCGACCCGCGCCGTCGCGTCGACCGGGACCGTGGTGGTGCCGTCGTCCTTCGAGACCACGATGACGCGCATCGGGTGCTCGCGGGACGCGTCGTTCGCGGCCTCGATGGCCTCCTCCTCGTGACCCCGCGAGGTCGCGATGATGAGGGTGAGGACGCGGCCGAGGGCGACGGCGCCGCCCTCCTCGCGGATCTTGACGAGGGTCTTCGAGACCTCGCTCGTCGTGGTGTCGGGCAGATCGACGATCATGGACGCCTCCAGGTGCGGCCGTCGCGGGCGAGGAGCTCGTCGGCGGAATCGGGGCCCCAGGTTCCGGGGCGGTACTGCTCGGGCTGGCCCTGCGTGGCCCAGAACTCCTCGATCGGGTCGAGGATCTTCCAGGACAGCTCGACCTCCTCGTGCCGGGGGAAGAGCGGCGGCTCGCCCAGGAGGACGTCGAGGATGAGACGCTCGTAGGCCTCGGGACTCGCCTCGGTGAACGCGTGGCCGTAGCCGAAGTCCATCGTCACGTCGCGCACCTGCATGCCGGCGCCGGGCACCTTCGAGCCGAAGCGCATGGTGACGCCCTCGTCGGGCTGGACCCGGATGACGAGCGCGTTCTGGCCCAGCGACGTGGTCTGGCTCTCGGCGAAGAGCTGCTTCGGTGCCCGCTTGAACACGACCGCGATCTCGGTGACGCGGCGGCCGAGGCGCTTGCCGGCCCGCAGGTAGAACGGCACGCCGGCCCAGCGTCGGGTGCCGATGTCCAGGCGCATGGCGGCATAG
Source organism: Rathayibacter sp. AY1D9 (assembly GCF_002932395.1). Classification (NCBI taxonomy): domain Bacteria; kingdom Bacillati; phylum Actinomycetota; class Actinomycetes; order Micrococcales; family Microbacteriaceae; genus Rathayibacter; species Rathayibacter sp. AY1D9. The sequence goes on along the minus strand of NZ_PSVQ01000010.1, from coordinate 16,869 downwards.
GTCTCGGTGGTCGAGGTGGGGCTCATGCCGTCCTCCTCGAGGAAGCCGAGCACCTTCTCGCCGCCCTGCCAGCCGCCGGCGTACTGCCCGCGGGCGGTCGCGGTGGAGAGGTCGGCGGGGAGGCGGACGGCCGCGAGGACCTTCTCCTTCTCCGCACGGAGGTCGGCCGCGTCGAACGAGATCGGCTCCTCCATGGCGGTCAGGGCGAGCAGCTGCAGCAGGTGGTTCTGGATGACGTCGCGCGCCGCTCCGATGCCGTCGTAGTAGCCCGCGCGCCCGCCCACGCCGATGTCCTCGGCCATGGTGATCTGCACGTGGTCGACGTAGTTCGAGTTCCAGAGCGGCTCGTACATCATGTTGGCGAAGCGGAGGGCCAGGATGTTCTGGACCGTCTCCTTGCCGAGGTAGTGGTCGATCCGGAAGACGGAGTCGGGCGGGAAGACCGACTCGACGACATCGTTCAGCTCGCGAGCCGTCTTCAGGTCGCTGCCGAACGGCTTCTCGATGACGACGCGGCGCCACTGGCCGTCCTTCTGCTCGGCGAGGCCGGAGCTGCGCAGCTGCTCGGTGACCTGCGGGAAGGACTTCGGGGGGATCGAGAGGTAGAAGGCGAAGTTGCCGTTCGTGCCGCGCTCGCGGTCGAGGTCGTCGACGGTCGTCTTCAGGCGGGCGAACGCCTCGGGGTCGTCGAACTCGCCCTGCACGAACCGGATGCCCTGCGCGAGCTGCGCCCAGACCTCCTCGTGGAACTCGGTGCGGGCGTGCTTCTTCACGGAGTCGTGGACGACCTGCTCGAAGTCCTGGTCGTCCCAGTCGCGCCGGGCGAATCCGACGAGGGCGAAGCCGGGAGGCAGGAGGCCGCGGTTGGCGAGATCGTAGACCGCGGGCATGAGCTTCTTGCGGGAGAGGTCGCCGGTCACGCCGAAGATGACGAGGCCGCTGGGCCCGGCGATCCGGTTCAACCGGCGGTCGAAGCTCAACCTCAGCGGATTGAACTCGGGGGTGATGTCCACAGACATGTGCAGTGTCCTTCTGTGTGCCGGTGGGACCGGCGCACTGCTATCGGTGAGGGAGGGGGAGGAGCGGGCGGGCCCGGCTGCTGCCCCGGGAAGTGGTCGCGGGACGACCGCGGGCACGCCGCCGCGCGCTCGAGAGCGCAGCGGCGGCGTGCCCGTCGGATCAGGTGTTGAGGGCCTCGAAGAGCGCCTCGAGGTCGGCCTCGGGTTCGGTCAGCGTGAGGGTCAGCACCGGCCGGCCGTGCTCGGCGAGCACGCTCGCGTCGCCGGCGGCCTGCGCCAGGATGAGCTGGCCGAAGGTGAACGGGCTGTCCGGGATCTCGAGGTCCACGTCGGAGCGCTCGGTGATCTGGAGGAACACGCCGGTCGGCGCCCCGCCCTTGTGGTACTGCCCGGTCGAGTGCAGGAAGCGCGGGCCCCACCCGAAGGTGACGGGGCGCTGGGCCTGCGCGGCGAGGAGGTCGCGCACGCCCTCGAGCTGCGGGAGCGCGAGGCGGTCGACGTACGCCTGGATCGAGACGTAGCCGCCGTCGCCCAGCTGCGCGAGGAGGCGGTCGACAGCGGCGGCGACGGTCGAGACGCCCTCGGTGACGCTGCTGCTGCCGGTGACCTCGATGCCCGCGTCGGTGAACGCGGGCGCCTCGGGCTCGGGGCGCTTCTCGAGCAGGGCCCGGGTCGCGACCTTCGCCGACTCGACGTCGGGCTGGTCGAACGGGTTGATGCCCAGGAGGCGACCCGCGACGGCGACGGCGTACTCCCACGTCAGCATCTGAGCGCCGAGCGAGCCGGAGAGGAGGATCTCGCCCTCGTGGCGGTCGCGCGGGAACAGGTGCAGCGCCGTGGCGTCCTCGACCAGGCGGACGACCTGCACGTCGGGCAGGTCCTCCGAGAGCTCGGGGGCCAGCGTGCCGAGGACGACGGGGAGGATGCCCGTGCCGTCCTTGCCGGTGGACTCGGCGATGAGCTGCTCCGCCCAGTCGGCGAAGCCGACGATGTCGGTCCCGTCGGCGACGATCGCGAGCTTGTCGCGGCGCGGGCTGGTCGCGGCGATCGCCGCTCCGAGGATCAGGCCCGGGTTCTCGGGGGAGTCCACGGCGAGCCCGAGGGAGGCCTCGGCCGCCTCGTCGAGGAGGGCCTCGATGTCGGCGCCGGCGAGCCCGGACGGCACGAGGCCGAACGCGGAGAGCGCCGAGAAGCGCCCGCCGATGTTCGGGTCGGCGTTGAACACGCGGTAGCCGGCCTCGCGGGAGGAGGTGTCCAGGGGCGAGCCCGGGTCGGTCACGATGACGATGCGGTCGAGCGGATCGATGCCCGCCTCCGTGAACGCCTTCTCGTAGGCCTTCTTCTGGCTCGCGGTCTCGACGGTCGAGCCGGACTTCGAGGAGATGACGACCGCGGTCGACGCGAGCCGGTCGTTCAGGGCCGCGAGCACCTGGCCGGGCGCCGTCGAGTCGAGCACGGTGAGCTCGACGCCGGCGGTGCGGGTGATGACCTCGGGCGCGAGCGAGGAGCCGCCCATGCCGCCGAGGACGATGTGGTCGACGCCCTTGGCCTGGAACTCCTCGCGCAGGGCGAGGATCTGGGGGATCAGGGGGCGGGAGACGGTGGTCGACTCGGTCCACCCGAGGCGCTTGGCCGCCTCCTCCTCCGCCGCGGCGCCCCACAGGGTGGGGACCTGGGCGGTGATGCCGGAGGCGACCTCGTCGGCGACGAGCTCCGGGACGACGCGGTCGACGGCCTTCTCGGCGTCTCCGCTGACGTGGATCTGGATGGCCATGATCAGGCCTGCGCCTTCGCGCCCTCGAGCGCCGCGGTGACGGTGTCGAGCAGCTCGTTCCAGGAGACGATGAACTTCTCCACGCCCTCCTTCTCGAGCAGCTCGGTGACGTCGGCGTACGAGACGCCCTGCGCCGCGACGGCGTCGAGGACGGCGTTCGCGTCGGCGTACGAGCCCGTGACGGTGTCGCCGGTGATGACGCCGTGGTCGAAGGTCGCCTCGAGGGTCTTCTCGGGCATCGTGTTGACCACGCCGGCCGCGACGAGCTCAGTCACGTAGAGGGTGTCGGGGAGGTCGGTCGACTTGACGCCGGTCGAGGCCCAGAGGGGGCGCTGGCGGTTGGCGCCGGACTCCTGGAGCAGCAGGGCGCGCTCGGTGGCGAACGCCTCGACGAAGACCTCGTAGGCCAGCTGCGCGTTGGCGACGCCGGATTTGCTCTTGAGGGCGCGGGCCTCGTCGGTGCCGACGGCCTCGAGGCGCTTGTCGATCTCGGTGTCGACGCGCGAGACGAAGAACGAGGCGACGGAGTGGATGGTCGACAGGTCGATGCCGGCGTCCTTGGCCTTCTCGAGGCCGGCCAGGTACGCGTTGATGACGGCGCGGTAGCGGGCGAGCGAGAAGATCAGGGTGACGTTCACCGAGATGCCGGAGCCGATGACCTCCGTGATGGCCTCGAGGCCCTCGACGGTCGCGGGGATCTTGATCATCGCGTTGGGGCGGTCGACCTTGGCCCAGAGGGCCTTGGCCTGCTCGATGGTGCCCTGGGCGTCGTGCGCCAGGCCGGGCTCGACCTCGATCGACACGCGGCCGTCGTAGCCGTTGGTCGCGTCGTAGATCGGGCGGAAGATGTCGGACGCCGCGGCGACGTCGTCGGTGGTGATCTCGAAGACGGCGTCGGTCACCGAGGTGCCGGCGGAGGCGAGCTCGCGCACCTGGGCGTCGTAGGACTCGCCGTTGGTCAGGGCCGCGGCGAAGATCGTGGGGTTCGTGGTGACTCCGACGACGTTCTTCTCCTCGATGAGCTTCTGCAGCCCTCCGGTGGAGATGCGCGAGCGGGAGAGGTCGTCGAGCCAGATGCTGACGCCGGCGGCGGAGAGCTCTGCGGTGGGGGTGTTCTCGGTCATGTCTCTTCTTCTTCTGCGTAGGTGGTGCGTGGTGTGAGGGGGAGCCGCTGCTCCGACGGCGAAGGCCGCGTCCGTGGTGGACGCGGCCTTCGGGTCAGGAGGCTGCGAGCGACTCCTTGGCGGCGGACAGTGCCGCCTCGGTGGTGATCCCGAACTCGCGGAACAGGGTCTTGTAGTCGGCCGAGGCGCCGAAGTGCTCGATCGAGACGGAGCGGCCGGCGTCGCCGACGTACTTCTGCCAGCCCAGGCTCAGGCCGGCCTCGATCGAGACGCGCGCCTTCACCGAGGAGGGCAGGACCTTCTCGCGGTACTCGGCGTCCTGCTCCTCGAACCACTCGAGGGACGGAGCTGAGACGACGCGGGCGTTGACGCCCTCGCTCCTCAGGGCCTCGCGCGCCTCGACGGCGATCTGGACCTCGGAGCCGGTCGCGATGAAGATCACGTCCGGGGTGCCGCCCGGCGCCTCGGCCAGGATGTAGGCACCACGGGCGACGTTCGCGGCGGAGGCGAAGGTCTCGCCCTCCGCGTCGCCCTCGCCGCGCTCGAACACCGGGATGTTCTGACGGGTGAGCGCGAGGCCGGCGGGGCCCTCGCGGCGCTCGAGGATGGTCTTCCAGGCGTAGGCGACCTCGTTCGCGTCGCCGGGGCGGACGACGTCCAGGCCCGGGATCGCGCGGAGGGTCGACAGCTGCTCGACCGGCTGGTGCGTCGGGCCGTCCTCGCCGAGCGCCACGGAGTCGTGGGTCCAGACGTAGATGGCCGGCGCCTTCATGAGCGCGGCGAGACGGACCGCCGGGCGCATGTAGTCGGAGAAGATCAGGAAGGTGCCGCCGAAGGGGCGGGTGTTGCCGTGCAGGACGATCCCGTTGAGGATCGCGCCCATGGCGTGCTCGCGGATGCCGAAGTGCAGCACGCGGCCGCCCTTCTTCCCGGTCCACTCGTGGGTCGAGAACTCCGTCGGGACGAAGGAGCCGGCTCGCTCGATCGTCGTGTTGTTCGACTCGGCGAGGTCGGCGGAGCCGCCCCACAGCTCGGGGATCACGCCGGCGAGGGCGTTGATGACCTTGCCGGACGCGGCGCGGGTCGAGACCTCCTTGCCGGGCTCGAAGACGGGGAGCGCCTCCTGGACGCCCTCGGGCAGCTCGCCCGAGAGGACCCGGTCGAGCAGCTCCTTCTTCTCGGGGTTCGCGGACGCCCAGGCGGCGAGCTGCTCGTCCCACTCGGCGTGCTGGGCCTGGCCGCGCTCGACGGCCTTGCGGGTGTGCTCGATGACCTCGTCGGCGACGTCGAAGGTCTTCTCGGGGTCGAAGCCGAGCACCTCCTTGAGTCCGCGGAGCTCGTCGGCGCCCAGGGCGGAGCCGTGGATCTTGCCGGTGTTCTGCTTCTTCGGCGACGGCCAGCCGATGATGGTGCGCAGGATGATGAGCGACGGCTTGTCGGTCTCGCCCTTCGCGGCCTCGATCGCGGCGTGCAGCTCGGCGACGTCCTCGTGGTACTCGCCGGTCTTCTTCCAGTCGACGACCTGGACCTGCCAGTCGTAGGCCTCGTAGCGCGCCTTGACGTCCTCGGTGAAGGCGATGTTGGTGTCGTCCTCGATCGAGATCTGGTTGGAGTCGTAGATGACGACCAGGTTGCCGAGCTTCTGGTGGCCGGCCAGCGAGGAGGCCTCGCTGGTGACGCCCTCCTGCAGGTCGCCGTCGCCGGCGATCACGTAGACGAAGTGGTCGAACGGGGAGGTGCCCGCGGCGGCCTCCGGGTCGAACAGGTCGCGCTCGAAGCGCGAGGCGTAGGCGAAGCCCACGGCGGAGGCGAGGCCCTGGCCGAGCGGCCCGGTGGTGATCTCGACGCCGTCGGTGTGGCCGTACTCCGGGTGGCCCGGGGTCTTCGAGCCCCAGGTGCGCAGCGCCTTGAGGTCGTCGAGCTCGAGTCCGTAGCCGCCCAGGTAGAACTGGACGTACTGGGTCAGCGAGGAGTGGCCGACCGACAGGATGAACCGGTCGCGGCCGATCCAGGTCGCGTCGGACGGATCGCGGCGCATGACCTTCTGGAACAGGAGGTAGGCGGCGGGCGCGAGGCTCATGGCGGTTCCGGGATGGCCGTTGCCGACCTTCTCGACCGCATCCGCGGCGAGAACCCTCGCCGTGTCGACTGCCTTCTCGTCAATGGATTCCCATTGCAGTTCTGACACTTGGTACTGACCCTTCTCGAGACGTGGGGCAGACGGGGACCGTCCGCCCTCTCGCATGGTGGAGCACGCCGCATGACGACTTCGACACGATGCTCCGGCGACGGCCCTCTCGGCCCCGTGCCGACGATCGTCGGGCGGGCTCGGGTGCGTGCCGGGCGCTCTGGCGAGCAGTCCCGAGTATACGGAGGGGGGTGCGCCGCTGACCGGGGGTTGCGTGGTCGCATATGTCTGCGTCCGATTGGACAAGCGTGCACGCCGGGCCCGGCTCCCGGACGGGCGCATTACACTCGTTCGGGATCATCGAATCGTTAGAGGAGCAATGGACGCAGTCGTGGAGACCACCGCCGTCGAGCGGGACGGGGCGTCGCCGACGACCCTCTCGCGCAAGGTGAAGGCCTTCGTCGCTCTGACGAAGCCGCGCGTGATCGAGCTGCTCCTCGTGGTGACTGCTCCGACGATGATCCTGGCGCAGGGCGGGATCCCGAATCTGCTGCTGGTCCTCAACGTCCTGATCGGCGGCGCCCTGAGCGCCGGGTCGGCGGGCGCGTTCAACTGCTACTTCGATCGCGACATCGACCGGATCATGAACCGGACGAAGAACCGGCCGCTCGTGACCGGGGAGATCTCGGACCGGGCCGCGCTCGTCTTCGCGACCACGATCGGCGTCCTGTCGATCGTCTGGCTCGGCCTCACGGCCAACTGGCTCTCCGCGGGCCTCTCGCTCGCCGCGATCCTGATCTACGTCGTGTTCTACACGCTCTTCCTCAAGCGCCGGACGCCGCAGAACATCGTGTGGGGCGGCATCGCGGGCTGCATGCCGGTGCTGATCGGCTGGGCGGCGGTCACCGGCTCGCTCGACTGGGCCCCCGTCATCCTCTTCTCCGTCATCTTCCTCTGGACGCCGCCGCACTACTGGCCGTTGTCGATGAAGTACCGGGACGACTACCAGGCCGCCGGCGTGCCGATGCTGGCCGTCGTGCGCGGGCGCACGATCGTCGGGCTCCAGGTCATCCTCTACGCCTGGGCCACCGTCGCCTGCTCGCTCCTGCTGATCCCCGTCGCCGGAATGGGGGTGCTCTACACGGTGGTCGCGCTCGGCAGCGGAGTCTGGTTCATCGCCGAGACGCACCGCCTCTACAGCCTCGCGATCCGTCACGAGCACGTCTCGCCGATGCGGGTGTTCCACGGGTCCATCGGATACCTCACCCTGCTCTTCCTCGCCGTCGGCATCGACCCGCTGCTGCCCTTCTGATGGTGACGCCGTTCTCCTTGCTCGCCGAGCGGGTGACCCTGGGTCCGCGCGCACTGCGCTGGGGGACCACCGCGGCGCTCGTCGCGAGCATCCTGATCATCTTCTTCGGGGGCGTCGTCCGGCTGACCGGCTCTGGCCTCGGCTGCCCCACCTGGCCGGCGTGCGAGCCGGGCTCGCTCACCTCGACCCCCGAGCTCGGGATCCACGGCTTCATCGAGTTCACGAACCGCGCGTTCACCGGCGTCCTCGTGGTCGCGGTGGGCTGGGCGATCACGGCCGCGCGCCTGCAGAAGCCGCGCGACCGCACCATGACCCGGCTCGCTTGGTCGCAGTTCTGGCTCGTCGTCGCGAACGCCCTCGCGGGCGGCGCGACCGTGCACTCGGGCCTCAACCCGTACATCGTGGCCGGGCACTTCGTTCTCGCCATCGCCCTCCTCACCACCACCGCACTGACGTGGCACCGCGCCCACCGCTCGCAGTCCGTGGCCTTCGAGCCTGACCGCGCGACGCGGGCGCTCAGCATCGGGCTCGTCGGCCTGACGCTCCTCGTGATCCTCGTGGGGACCCTCGTGACGGGGACCGGCCCGCACGCCGGCGACTCCGCGGAGGTGCCCCGCATGCAGTTCCACTGGGAGAGCGTGACCGTCGTCCACGGCGTGCTCGGCACGGCGGTGCTCGTCGTGGGCGCCGCGCTGCTCCTGCGCCTGTCGCGGGCGGCGGGCTCGGAGCTCGCCCGGCGGCGCGTGGTCGCCTTCCTCGTGGTCGTCGTGCTGCAGGCGCTGGTCGGGGTCGCGCAGTCGCTCACCGCGCTGCCCGAGACGCTCGTCGCGGTGCACCTGCTCGGCTCGGCGCTCATCTGGGTCGGCGCGGTCCGCGTGCTGCTCGACGTCAACCCGAGGCTGTTGACCGTGCGCGCCCAGCGCCGGGACGCCGCCCAGGAGCTCCAGCCCGCCGCCTGACCGCGGGCTCCGGCTCGGCGGAGAGCAGGTGCCGCCGGAGGCGCAGGAGCACGCGGGGGAGCGCCCGCAGCGGGAGGTCGGCCGCGATCGCGCGGGCGAGAGAGCCGAACGCCCGTGCGGGTCCGGTCGGCAGGCCGGCGCCCACCAGTGCGGTCACGAGTCGTGCGGGGATCGGGGTCGATGCGTCGTTCGTCATGGCGGAACCGAATCACGGACCACCGACACTGGTATGGCCATGCGCGTCTGGAGGCACGTCACCGGTGCCCGGCCGACACCCAGGTGCGGAGGTTCCGCTGAACGGCGGACGCCGGTAGAATGAGAAGCTGGTCACGGTTCGACGCACCCTGCGCACGTGATCCGCACACGGCCCGATGGAGCGCCGACGCACACCTCCGGAATCCAGGGACGCACATCATCCGCTCCGCGCATCAGATCGATCGCGCGACCGGCCGGAGAGCACCCGCGGGCCACCCCCGGGGGAATGACTCCGGGACCCGACCGGTTAGCAGTGGGTAGGAAACGAGGTACACATGTCAGACATCCTGATCGACCGCCCCGAGCTCGAGAGCCTGGGCGTCTACGAGTTCGGCTGGTCCGACTCGGACTCCGCCGGAGCCTCCGCGCGACGCGGCATCTCGCCCGAGGTCGTCTCCGACATCTCCGCGCTCAAGAACGAGCCCGCCTGGATGCGCGACCGCCGCATGAAGGCCCTGAAGCTCTTCGAGCGCAAGCCCATGCCGACGTGGGGCGCCGACCTGTCGGACATCGACTTCAACAACATCAAGTACTTCGTCCGCTCCACCGAGAAGCAGGCGCAGACCTGGGACGACCTCCCGGACGACATCAAGAACACGTACGAGAAGCTCGGCATCCCGGAGGCGGAGCGCCAGCGCCTCGTCGGCGGCGTCGCGGCCCAGTACGAGTCCGAGGTCGTCTACCACCAGATCCGCGAGGACCTGGAGGAGCAGGGCGTCATCTTCATGGACACCGACACGGCGCTGCGCGAGCACCCCGAGATCTTCGAGGAGTACTTCGGCACCGTCATCCCCGCGGGCGACAACAAGTTCGCGGCGCTGAACACCGCGGTCTGGTCCGGCGGCTCCTTCGTGTACGTCCCCAAGGGCGTCCACGTCGACATCCCGCTGCAGGCCTACTTCCGGATCAACACCGAGAACATGGGCCAGTTCGAGCGGACCCTGATCATCGCGGACGAGGACAGCTACGTCCACTACATCGAGGGCTGCACGGCTCCGATCTACAAGTCGGACTCGCTGCACTCGGCCGTGGTCGAGATCATCGTGAAGAAGAACGCCCGCGTGCGCTACACGACGATCCAGAACTGGTCGAACAACGTCTACAACCTCGTCACCAAGCGCGCGATCGCGCACGAGGGCGCGACGATGGAGTGGATCGACGGCAACATCGGCTCCAAGGTCACGATGAAGTACCCGTCGATCTTCCTGGTCGGCGAGCACGCCAAGGGCGAGACCCTCTCCGTCGCGTTCGCGGGCCCCGGCCAGCACCAGGACGCCGGCGCGAAGATGGTCCACATGGCGCCGTACACGCAGTCGTCGATCGTCTCGAAGTCGATCGCCCGCGGCGGCGGTCGCGCCGGATACCGCGGCGAAGTCCGGGTGGACGCGAACGCGCACCACTCGGCGAACACCGTGCGCTGTGACGCCCTCCTGGTCGACACCATCTCGCGCTCCGACACCTACCCGGCGATCGACATCCGCGTCGACGACGTGCAGCTCGGCCACGAGGCGACGGTGTCGAAGGTCAGCGAGGAGCAGCTCTTCTACCTGATGTCGCGCGGCCTGCCGGAGGACGAGGCCATGGCCATGATCGTCCGCGGCTTCATCGAGCCGATCGCGCGCGAGCTGCCCATGGAGTACGCCCTCGAGCTGAACAAGCTCATCGAGATGGGGATGGAGGGCAGCGTCGGTTGACGCCCGCCTCCCCCCTCGAAGGGGCGCCCGGACGGGGCGCCCCGCACCCATCGAAAGGAACCACCGCCAGATGACGGTCCCCACGAGCGCCGCGACCCCCGAGATCGACGGCGCGGCCGCCGCTGAGCGCCTGGGCATCAGCGCCCACTCCGACGGGGCGTTCACGCCCGTGCAGACGCGCTCCGAGCGTTTCGCGTCGGTCGACGTCGAGGCCTTCGAGGCCGTCACCGGCCGCGAGATCGCCTGGAAGCTGACGCCCGTCGCCCGCCTGGGCGATCTCATCGACGGCGTGCTCGACGGCTCGCCCGCCCCCCTCGAGCACACGCCGGTGGACGGTGTCGACGTCTCGTGGGTCGGCCGCGACGACCAGCGGATCGGCACTGCCGGCCTCCCCGAGGACCGCGCCGCCGCGAACGCCTGGTCGAGCTTCGAGAAGGCCCTCGCCGTCCGCGTGACGGGAGAGGACGAGAAGGTCGCCACCCTCGTCCGCTCGGGCCTCGGCTCCGCACCCCGCGCCGCGCACACGATCATCGAGGCGGCGCCCTACGCCCGCGCCGTCGTCGTGCTGCAGAACGAGGGGGAGGCCTCCCTCGCGGAGAACGTGGAGATCCTCGTCGGCGAGGGCGCGCAGCTCACCGTCGTCACCGTGCAGGAGTGGGCGGACGACGCCCGGCACCTGGCCAACCACTTCGTGCGGGTCGGACGCGACGCGAAGGTGAAGCACATCGTGGTCACCCTCGGCGGCTCCATCGTCCGGGTGAACCCCTCGGCGCACCTCGTCGAGCGCGGAGCGGACGGCGAGCTCTTCGGCCTGTACTTCGCCGACGGCGGCCAGCACCTCGAGCAGCAGGTGTACGTCGACCACGACGCCCCCGACACCCGCAGCCGCGTGACCTACAAGGGCGCGCTGCAGGGCGAGGGCGCGCGCACCGTCTGGATCGGCGACGTCCTGATCCGCAACAGCGCCACCGGCACCGACAGCTACGAGCAGAACCGCAACCTCGTCCTCTCGGACGGTACGCGCGCCGACTCCATCCCGAACCTCGAGATCGAGACCGGTGACATCGCCGGAGCGGGGCACGCCTCGGCGACCGGCCGCTTCGACGACGAGCAGCTCTTCTACCTGCAGTCCCGCGGGATCCGTGAGGACGAGGCGCGACGCCTGGTCGTGCGCGGGTTCCTCAGCGAGATCGTGCAGCAGATCAAGGTCGCCGAGCTCGAGGACCGCCTGCAGCTCGCGATCGAGGCGGAGCTCGCCGGCAGCGCCGGCCAGACCGGCTCCTCCCGCGGAGCGGCGGTCCCCGCATGAGCAACGCCGCGATGATCTGCTCGGTCTCCGAGCTGATCCCCAACCAGGCCATGCGGGTCGAGGTCGACGGAGTCGCGATCGCGGTCGTGCAGGACTCCGCCGGCGAGATCCACGCCATCGGCGACACCTGCACCCACGGCGAGATCTCGCTCTCCGAGGGCTTCGTCGAGGGCGACAGCCTCGAGTGCTGGGCGCACGGCTCCCAGTTCTCCCTCCGCACCGGCAGCCCGCTGAACCTCCCGGCCTACGAGCCGGTCCCCGTCTTCGTCGTCGAGATCATCGACGGCGACGTCTACATCGACCCGACCGTCACGAAGGAAGTCTGAATGTCCGTTCTCCAGATCAGCGATCTCCACGTCAGTGTCGAGACCGAGCAGGGGACCAAGCAGATCCTCCGCGGTGTCGATCTCACCATCAACCAGGGTGAGATCCACGCGATCATGGGCCCCAACGGGTCCGGCAAGTCCACCCTCGCGTACACGATCGCGGGACACCCCAAGTACCACGTCGACGGCGGCTCGATCACCCTCGACGGCGTCGAGGTCCTCGACATGTCCGTCGACGAGCGCGCCCGCGCGGGCCTCTTCCTCGCCATGCAGTACCCGGTCGAGATCCCCGGTGTGACCAACACCAACTTCCTCCGTACCGCCAAGACCGCGATCGCCGGCGAGGCGCCCGCCATCCGCACGTGGACGAAGGACGTCAAGTCGGCGATGGCGAACCTCCGCATGGACTCGTCCTTCGCGGCGCGCAACGTCAACGAGGGCTTCTCGGGCGGCGAGAAGAAGCGCAACGAGATCCTCCAGCTCGAGCTGCTCGCCCCGCAGTTCGCCGTCCTCGACGAGACCGACTCCGGCCTCGACGTCGACGCGCTCAAGATCGTGTCGGAGGGCGTCAACCGCGCCCACCAGAGCACAGGTCTCGGCGTGCTGCTGATCACGCACTACACGCGGATCCTCCGCTACATCCAGCCCGACTTCGTCCACGTCTTCGTCGCCGGCCGCGTCGCCGAGCAGGGCGGCAAGGAGCTCGCCACCCGGCTCGAGGACGAGGGCTACGACCGCTTCCTGACCTCGGTGACGGTCTGATCATGGCGGTCACCACTCTCGAGCCGAAGCTCTTCGACCAGGTCGAGGAGGCCCTCAAGGACGTCATGGACCCCGAGCTCGGGGTCAACGTGGTCGACCTGGGACTCATCTACGACCTGGGCTGGGACGACGAGAACGACGCCCTCGTCATCCACATGACCCTCACCTCGGCGGGCTGCCCGCTGACCGACGTGCTCGAGGAGCAGACCGCCGAGTCGCTCGACGGCATCGTCGAGGCGTTCCGGATCAACTGGGTCTGGATGCCGCCGTGGGGTCCCGACCGGATCACCGAGGACGGGCGCGACATGATGCGCGCACTCGGCTTCTCGATCTAGCCGCTGCACACCGACGCCGAAGGGCCGGGAGGAGTCGTCCTCCCGGCCCTTCGGCGTTCCTGTCGTCTTCAGCCTGTCGCAGTCCGTCGTGGAGTCGGAACGGCCGGGCGGGACGGCTCCGGAGTCCGGGGCCGTCGTCGTCCCCGCCGGTCGAGTCGGTGGAGGTGCCCACCGAGGTCGAGCAGGAGGACCGGGCGGCTCGACCTCTGCCGGACGCCCGAAGGGCCGGGAGGAATCGTCCTCCCGGCCCTTCGGCGTCCGTGCGACCGCTCAGCGCGAGCGTCGCGAGAGCATCGCCCAGGTGGTGGGGAGCAGCGCGGCGGCGACCAGCGCCTTGAGCGCGTCGCCGACCAGGAAGGGCACGAGTCCCGCGGAGAGGACGGAGCCGAGGTCGGCTGGCAGCCCCAGCGAGGCGAGGGCGGCGGCCAGCCAGGGCAGGCCGACGAGGTAAATGGTGGCGGTGCCGGCGAGGAAGGTCACCAGCGTGCCGAGGACGCGACGGTCCCACTGCCGCTGGGCGAGCCACCCGGTGACGATCGACGCGAGGACGAAGCCGACGATGTAGCCGCCGGTGGGACCCGCGAGGACCGCCCAGCCGTGCGAGCCCTCGGTGAAGACCGGGGCGCCGAGAGCGCCGACGAGCGCGTACACGAGCATGGAGAGCGCGCCGCGGAGTGCGCCGAGCGTCGTGCCGACCAGGAGGACCGCGAAGGTCTGGCCCGTGAAGGGGACCGGCCACATCGGGATGAACAGCTGCGCCATCGCCGCGGTGAGACCCGCACCCGCGAGCACCAGCAGGGCGTCGGTCGCGACGGAGCGGGTGACGAGCCGGTCGGCGAGGACCGGGCGCGGGAGGGCGGAAGAGGAAGGGGACATGGGTGATCTCCGAGAGTCCTGGTCGCCCGAGAGCGAGGAGCGAGCGCGTCCGCGGTGAGCGGACGTGGATCCGCCCCGCGGCTCAGGAAATATACTAGGGGGCTGCCGCATCGCGGCCCCTTGCCCCACTCCTCCCGAACCGAACGCCATTTCTTGGCGGGAACGGACAGCACTGTGCTCAGCGTGCACGACCTCGAACTCCGAGTCGGCGCCCGACTCCTGATGGAGAACGTCTCCTTCCGGGTGGGCGACGGCGACAAGGTCGGCCTCGTCGGCCGCAACGGGGCGGGGAAGACGACGCTGACCAAGGTCCTCGCGGGCGACCTCATCGCCTCGAAGGGCACGGTCGACCGCGGCGGCGAGATCGGCTACCTCCCTCAGGACCCGCGCTCCGGCGACCCGGAGGAGCTCGCGCGCACCCGCATCCTCGACGCCCGCGGGCTGGGGCAGCTGGTGCTCGGCATGCAGGAGGCGACGGTCGCGATGTCGAGCAGCGACACCTCCGTGAGCGAGGCCGGCATGAAGAAGTACGGCAACCTCACGGATCGCTTCCTCTCCCTGGGCGGATACGCGGCTGAGGCGGAGGCCGCGTCGATCGCGAGCAACCTCAACCTCCCCGACCGGATCCTCGACCAGCCGCTCAAGACGCTCTCCGGTGGCCAGCGGCGCCGCATCGAGCTCGCGCGCATCCTCTTCTCCGACGCGAGCACGCTCATCCTCGACGAGCCGACGAACCACCTCGACGCCGACTCCGTCGTCTGGCTCCGCGAGTTCCTCAAGAACTACCGCGGCGGCTTCATCGTGATCAGCCACGACATCGAGCTGGTCGGCGAGACCGTGAACCGCGTCTTCTACCTCGACGCCAACCGCCAGGTCATCGACGTCTACAACATGAACTGGAAGAACTATCAGCGCCAGCGCGCCGCCGACGAGGAGCGCCGCAAGAAGGAGCGGGTCAACGTCGAGAAGAAGGCCGGTGCCCTCCAGCTGCAGGCCGCCAAGTTCGGCGCGAAGGCCTCGAAGGCCGCAGCGGCGCACCAGATGGTCGCGCGTGCCGAGCGCATGCTCAGCGGGCTCGAGGAGGTCCGCGCGGTCGACCGCGTCGCGAAGCTCCGGTTCCCGACCCCGTCCGCCTGCGGTCGCACCCCTCTGCAGGCTCAGAACCTGTCGAAGAGCTACGGCTCGCTCGAGATCTTCACCGCCGTCGACCTCGCGATCGACCGCGGCTCCAAGGTCGTCATCCTGGGGCTCAACGGAGCGGGCAAGACGACGCTCCTGCGCATCCTGGGCGGCGTCGACCAGCCCGACACCGGAGTGATCGAGGCCGGGCACGGCCTCCGGATCGGCTACTACGCGCAGGAGCACGAGACGATCGACGTCAAGCGCTCGGTGCTCGAGAACATGGTCTCCTCCAGCCCGAACCTCACCGAGACCGAGGCGCGCCGGGTCCTGGGCTCGTTCCTGTTCACCGGGGACGACTCGCACAAGCCGGCGGGGGTCCTCTCCGGCGGGGAGAAGACCCGTCTCGCCCTGGCGATGATCGTGGTCTCGGGCGCGAACGTGCTCCTGCTCGACGAGCCCACCAACAACCTCGATCCCGCGAGCCGCGAGGAGATCCTCGACGCGCTCGCGCACTACGAGGGCGCGGTCGTCCTGGTCAGCCACGACGAGGGAGCCGTCGAGGCGCTGAACCCCGAGCGCGTCCTGATCATGCCGGAGGGCACCGAGGACCACTGGGCGGCCGACTACCTCGACCTGATCACGCTCGCCTAGCGGGCGTCGAGCAGCTCGTCCTCGACCTCGGAGTCGCTGCGGCCGCGGCGTCGGCGGCGCTCCTCGCGCCGCTCCTCGGCCGCGACGACCTCGGGGTCGTCGGCGTTGCGGATGCGGTACTCGTGGCGGATCGCCCAGCCGAGCCCGCCGAAGCCCATGACGGCGAACAGCACCCACTGGACGGCGTAGCTGATGTGCAGGCCCTCGTCGGCGACCGGCTTGATCGCGGCCAGCGGGGGAGCGTCGACCGGCGCCGGCGCCTCGGCGACCAGCAGGCCGTACGCCGAGGTCCGCAGGGGCTCGTCCAGCTGCGTCGACAGGTCATCGAGCTGGATCGTGGCGATCTGGCCGGCCGGTGCGGAGCGTCCGTCGATCCGTCCCTCCGCGGGCTTCAGGCGGGCGACGACGGTCACCTCCCCCTCGGGCGGCGCGGGGATCGCGTCGGGGGAGTCCTGGGTCGAGCCGACGGGGACCCAGCCGCGGTCGACGACGAACACGCTGCCGTCGTCGAGCCGCAGCGGCGTCAGGATCTCGAAGCCGGGGTTGCCGTTGTAGGGCCGGTTGCGGACTAGGGTCTGCCCCTGCGTCTCGTAGACGCCGGTGACCTCGACCGGGCGGTACTCGAGCGCGTCGTCCCACGTGGAGTCGGCGGGGAGCAGCCCGTCGAGCGCCACCGGGTCGGCGGTCCAGTTCGCGGTGACCAGCCGGTTGGTCGAGGCGGCCTGGTCGAGCCGCGCGACCTGCCAGCGCGAGAGCAGCACGCAGGCGACGGCGAAGACGATCGCGAGAGCGAGGTAGCCGAACCAGCGTCGCGAGAAGACGAAGCGCCAGGAGGGACGGGGCGCGTCGCCGCTCATCGTTCCGCTCCGCGATCGACCGTGTAGAGCGGCTTCACCTCGAGCGGGAAGTCGCGGGCGAGGAGGAACTCGCGCAGGAACTCCAGGTGCTCGCCGCAGGCCAGCCAGGTCTTCCGACGGTCCTCTGCGTGGATCCTCGGGTTCCGCCACTCGATCGCGAACGTCGCCGTCCGCGGGCAGCCCGCTCGGGAGCAGGTGTGCGCGTCGGGGACCCGGCCGAGCGGGATCACGGCCGATCTCCCCGCGGGTCGCCGCCCTCGGGGCCGGTGGGCGCCTCGGAGTCGGGGGCGGCGACCCGGAGGAGCTCGCGCGCACCCGCATCCTCGACGCCCGCGGGCTGGGGCAGCTGGTGCTCGGCATGCAGGA